>JBANGF010000024.1:0-3456 GCA_037975655.1 Bacteroidota bacterium
TTACACCGATAGCGAGACCTGTACGTTGTCTAATTTGCTTTATTAAGGCCATTGTTGCTGCTTCACTAGTTTAAAGTGTCGCAAAATAATAGCATTCAGGGCGAAAATCAAAATTTACCACCCAACAATGTCCCCGCTTACCTTATTGAAGTGTCCTTGATTTTCACTCGAAGAGTTTCCATGCGGTGTGCCAATTTGGAGACGATAGTAAAAGTAAATCGCCCGCAGGTGACCGTTTCTCCAATATTCGGTAGGTTTTCGGTATGCAAGAGCACCAATCCCGAGAGGGTTTCGTAGTCCCCTGTAGGTAAATCCCAGCCGTATTTTTCATTGAGATAATCTATTTCCAAGCGAGCACTCATCAAATATTCGTGTTCTCCAATCACCTGCTCGGTCAAATCTTCGAGATCGTATTCGTCTTCAATCTCTCCAAAAATTTCTTCAATGATATCTTCCATGGCAATAATGCCGCTGGTTCCCCCAAATTCATCTACCACCAAGGCCAAACTTTTGCGCTCTTGAATAAATTGTACCAAAAGATCATTGGCCAAAGCGGACTCTGAAGTAATGACAATGGAGGTCAAGATGTCTGCTATAGCCTTTGGTTTTTTAAAAAGCTCCAAGTGATGGCAATAGCCGATGACCTCGTCTATGGATTCTTTGTAAATAATTATTTTGGAATGCCCACTTTCTTCAAACACTTTACGAAGAGACGCCACCGAATCTTCCAAGGCCACTGCTACAATATCGGTCCGTGGTACCATGCAATCCCTCACGCGTACAGTTTTAAATTGTAAAGCATTGGCAAAAATTTTAGAATCAATTTCCATAGTAGCCGAGCCTCTGTACTGACGAAACTGCTCTTTGATGTAAGTCCTAAGCTCTGTCTGAGAAATAAGGGGTTTTTCATCAATGAAATCTAGACGAAGCACCCGCGAAAGGCTCTTGCGAAAGATGCGCACCAAGCACCATACGATGGGATAAAATAACCCGTAGAGCAGAAGAAGGGGGAAGGCAAAAAAGGATAAAAGTCGGTTGGCATGGAGCAAAAAAAATCTTTTTGTCACCAGGTCCAGGGTAAGTACTGCTATCCCAATACCTAAGATAATCTTCCCTACAAGAAATAGATTTCCCCTACCAGGAACCTCAGGGAGAACTTTTTCCAAAGAGTGATCCAAACTCAAAGAAAAGCAGATCACAAAAGCTGCCAGCGTGATGGAAGTCCCAAAAAGTGTGGTACCTCTAAATTGATCTGCTTGCTTCAAAAAAATGCTCAAGATCTTTCCACTCAACTTCCCTTGTTTTTTTTGAAGTTCTATTTGGAGCTTATTTGAGGCTAGTAAAGCCGTTTCCATTCCAGAAAAAAATGATGCCAATAAAAGCGCTAAAAGTGCAAGCCAGGGGTAATAGGTATCCATGATCAACGTTTTCGGCCTAGGTTTTTACCTTTCTTACGGCCCAGGATTTGCTGCTGATTTGAAGCTGGGACTTTGGTTCTACGTAATTGAAACCAAAACAAAAGCCCGACAGCTAGCATGAATAAGGGATAGGAAAAACCTATGCCATTAGCCCAAGTCTGGTGAATGCCTACCACCATTAAGGCTAGGGAAATTGAGAGTAAGCTAGCATCTAAAAGTTTCATAGGCCTTCTCCAGGTAGTAAAGTTCGGCTATCTCGGACTTTTTTGAGGGTATAATTGGAAAATCCATCGTCTGCCTCCATGCCCGTTCCATTAAACAAAGTTTGTCTTTCTTGAATGGTTACAAACTTCTCGGTGTAAATTTTTCGTTCCGCTTGATTCCAAAAAATTTCTTCCGTTTGCAGACGCTGGTCTTTCCTTAAGTTTTTTACCTGTACGTTACCTTCCCCTTTGTAGAGGTTTTTGTCGCGAATAAAATACCCCCTATCCGCTCGAAGGGTAGTTTCTAGCTGTCCATCGATGGAGAAAAGCTGAATATCAATCCCCTCAGGAAACTCTAAATCTCCATTGGCAAATTCCAGTTGCTTAGGAGCTGTAATTTCAGACCTAAGGACAGCTGAATCGCTATGAAGAATATGAATGTCCATGGCAGCAGTGATGGGACCATCGTAAGGAGCGAGCGAACTAAGATCTATGGATTCCCTGCAGGAAAAAGTACTCCATACGCTCAAGAGCGTTAGAATCAAGGGAAGGTATCGTTTCATTTCATGACAAAGATAGTAGGAAAGAATGCATGCAAAAACAAAAAAGGCAGCTTGAAGCTGCCTTTCCTGTCAAAATAGTGAGATAATACTTAGTCTCTTGTAGACAAAGAAACAGTTTCTCCTACCCAGCATCCAGTGCTGATGGCAGATCCGATTTGATATCCTTCGGTAAATAATTCTTCCTTGGATGGGAATCTTGCTCTTGCACTAGACATTCCTTTGGAATCCCCTGCTCTTTGATAAGCTCCATAAGCTGCAATAAAAACTGCATAGTCTTTGGCACGGCTTTCACCTCCTCTACAATCGTTGTACGCAGACATGTACAAGTCTCCGATCAAGCCGTAGGCAGAGGAAGACAAGTTGGCATCCAAAGCTGCTGCTTCTCTCGCTGCAGTTCTCGCCGCCGATTTTTTTCCTGATTTGGCATACACTTTAGCCAATTCTAGTTGAATCTCTCCTTTTTGGGTATTGTTTTCAGCCATAGTCATGGCTCTTTCCAAGACTGGCTCTGCTTTAGCAAAATCTCCTGCGGCCATGTAGCGCATGGCTCTTACTTGAGAGGTAGCAAAAGTAGGATTTTTGCTATCAATAATTTCCAAGGCTGCTAAGAAAGCGTTCGAAGAAAAACACTTGTATTGTACCGAATACTTAAAGATTTGCTGCGCAATTTCCTCGTTGGTAGGATCTGCGGTCAACTTGGGCCCCATAGTATTCTCGATGAAGTTACAATCGATCAATTGCATGTTTGCCAAAAGAGACTCTATGGTAGATCGAGCCCCGCTCACATCTTTGCCTTCAGCAGCAGACTTATCTAGCAATTTGTTGGCCTTATCAAATATAGTCAGTACTTGCTCTGGGGCATAAGCCTTATTTAAGGCGTAATTCCTATAGACCAAGTCAAAGTAAGCAGCAATCAACTGATGGTTGATGTTGCCATTCAATTCCATCGCCTTGTCAAAATCAGCTATTACCCCAGCAATTTTAGTTTTATCTCCTTTATAAAATTGGTATCCAAAATAGGCCTTGTTCTCTATCCATTTTTTGGCATTGTTGTACAACTCTCCTCTTTTATTGTAAACGGCCATGACGCTATCCTGATACACCAATTTTTTGGCAGCATCAGTAGTTCGATCTGCTGCTCCTTTGTACACGGTGACTCCATTGATGTACAAGGATTCGTTGAGGTTGGGCACATTGATCAAAAGCCAATTCAAAGGCTTGGTAGCTTCTACAAACTGCTCGGACTTCATGTAGTCCGTATAGGCAGCATTG
>JBANGF010000227.1:0-5549 GCA_037975655.1 Bacteroidota bacterium
GCTTCACAAAACCATCCTTAGCACCGGATGCAGAGGCTTTGCCGGAGGCGGAGAAAGGAAACTTGCCTATGCGTACCTCGTAGCCAGCAGCTTTTGCCTTGGCTTCGGTCATGCCCACAGAGGCAATCTCTGGAGAGCAATAGGTACATCCTGGGATGTTGCCATAATCCAGCGCTTCTGGATGGTGCCCTGCGATTTTTTCTACGCAAATGATGCCTTCAGCAGAGGCTACGTGCGCCAATGCCGGTCCAGGAACCACATCGCCGATGGCGTAATAGCCTGGCATGTTGGTTTGGTAGTACTCATTCACTTGGATTTTTCCTTTGTCTACCAAGATTCCTACGTCTTCCAAGCCAATATTTTCCAAATTAGATACCACACCCGCTGCTGAAAGAACCACGTCACATTCCAGAACTTCTTCTCCCTTTGCTGTCTTCACGGTTACCTTGCAACCTGCACCTTTGGTGTCCACCTTGGTGACTTCGGAGGAGGTCATGATGGTGATTCCGGATTTTTTATAACTCTTCTCCAGGGCTTTGGAAACTTCCTCGTCCTCCACAGGCACGATGCGGTCCATGAATTCCACGATGGTTACCTTGGTGCCGATGGCGTTGTAGAAGTAGGCAAATTCCACCCCGATGGCGCCAGATCCTACCACCACCATGCTTTTAGGCTGGGTTTCTAGGGTCATGGCCTTGCGGTAGCCGATTACTTTCTCGTTGTCAATCTTTAAAGTAGGAAGCTCTCTGGCGCGAGCACCAGTAGCGATGAGGATGTGGTCGCCGGAATAAACCGTCTTTTTACCATCCTTGTCTACTACCTCTACTTTCTTTCCAGGCTGGATTTTGCCCCAACCGGAAATGATTTCGATTTTATTTTTCTTCATCAAAAATTGCACGCCCTTGCTCATGCCATCTGCGACACCGCGGCTGCGCTTGACCATGCTGCCAAAATCTGCTGTAGCATCTTTTACGGTGATTCCGTAGTCGCTGGCATGGTTGATGTATTCGTAAACCTGTGCGCTTTTCAACAACGCTTTGGTGGGGATACAGCCCCAGTTGAGGCAGATTCCGCCCAACTCTTCTGCTTCCACAATGGCAGTTTTCAGTCCAAGTTGTGAAGCACGAATGGCCGCCACGTATCCTCCCGGTCCGCTACCCAGCACAATCAAGTCAAATTTTGTCGAAGACATAGTTTAATGGATTTGATATCAAAATAACTTCGCAAAAATAGGTCTTTTGCTTTCAGAAAAAAATCTGTTTTACGAGGTAGTTTCTGTCCGGAAAAGTTTCTTAGTGAAGGATTTAGTAGGGGTAAACTTAATTCGGAGATATTCTTTTTTGGTGTGTATTTCTTGGGATTATTTCAAAAAAATAGGGCAAATCATTTGTTCTAGACCAGTTCCTTCTCCTTTCAACGAATCCAGCGACTAAATGACGGGAGAAATTTCTATTTTTGGCGAAATTAAAATGAGCCTAATCATGGGATTACTATCTGGAAAAATTGCCCTCGTCACTGGAGCATCCAAGGGAATTGGTAGAGCCATTGCCATCAAATTTGCCCAAGAGGGCGCACAAGTAGCCTTCACCTACCTGTCAAGCGTAGAAAAGGGACTTGCCTTAGAAACTGAACTCAAAGCTTTTGGCATTACTGCCAAAGGATATCGCTCGGATGCTTCCGACTTTAAAGCAGCAGAGGAATTGATCACTGCGGTGGTGGCTGATTTTGGAGGCCTTGATATTTTGGTCAACAATGCGGGCATCACACGGGACAACTTGCTCATGCGGATGACCGAAGAGTCCTGGGATGAGATTATGAACATCAACCTGAAGTCTTGCTTCAATACGGTAAAGGCAGCCACGCGCGTGATGATGAAGGCCAAGTCGGGTTCCATCATCAACATGACTTCCGTGGTGGGGGTGAAAGGAAATGCAGGTCAAGCGAATTATGCAGCTTCCAAGGCTGGCATCATCGGGTTTACCAAATCCATCGCCTTGGAATTGGGATCACGTAATATTCGTTGCAATGCCGTGGCTCCTGGATTCATTGAAACAGAAATGACCGAAGTATTGGATGAAAAAACAGTTCAAGGCTGGAGAGATGCCATCCCGATGAAACGAGGAGGACAGCCCGAAGAAATTGCGGATGTGTGCGTATTTCTCGGTTCAGAAATGAGCACTTACATTTCCGGCCAAGTGCTTCATGTCAATGGAGCGATGTATACCTAACCTTTGAGGTCTTTTTCAGACCTCGAAGGTTTTCTATTACCCTTTGAGGTCTTTTTTTGACCTCGAAGGTTTTCTATTATCCCTTTGAGGTCTTTTTTTTGACCTCGAAGGTTTAATCTTGCTAAAGGAAAACGCTGAAACCTTCGAGGTTTTTGTAAACTTTCAGGTGGGATTTAAACCTTCGAGGTTTTTGTAAACCTCAAAGGTTTAATTTTTCAAAAAAGCCACCTCTACAAATCCTCAAGTTCCCGAAGATCTAAGTGGTTATCCTCTTCCCAAAGGTGATTTTTCTCAAACTCATTGATGCCTCCAAACCAGTCTAATACCCAATCGGTTTCAAGTTGATTGTTGTTTTTTAAAAGGAAAGTTCCGTAAGATGAATAGTTCCATTTTTTAAAATCTTGAATTAGACCATGCTTTTGTGGGTTCCGATGAATGTATTTGATGACCTCAGTTAAATAGCTGTCTGTATTGATTTGTTTTCTTTTGAATTTTCTTTGAAAGAGCCCTCCATGCCTATCAATGGCCTTATTGTATGATTTTGAATAGGAATTCAAGAAATTAGAAAAAGCAGAAAGTGCAGCAGCCTCATTAGTTGACTCTTTTACTTGGATTAAAAGATGAAAGTGGTTCGGTAGTAAGCAATAGCAGAAGGTTGCAAAATGGTTGGAGCAAAAATCAGTGTATCTCCTAAGAAAATAGGCGTAATTGCCCGCGTTTCTGAAAAGGAGTTCATTCCCAATTGTTCGTGAATAGATGTGATAAATTTTTCCAGGGACTAATGGATCATACATAAAAAATGAGTTTAAAAAGTTGAGACCTAACCTTCGAGGTTTTGGGAAACCTCAAAGGTTATTGCTGCTAACCTTTGAGGTCTTTTTCAGACCTCGAAGGTTTGATTATTACGCTTTGAAACCTTCGAGGTTTTGGTAAACCTCAAAGGTTTTTTTCCAAGAATGGATAGCGGTAATCGGTAGGAGAGACCAAGGTTTCTTTGATCGTTCGTGGAGATACCCAACGGAGCAAGTTGATCATGGAGCCTGCCTTGTCATTCGTACCTGAAGCTCTTGCTCCTCCGAATGGTTGTTGGCCAACTACGGCCCCTGTGGGCTTGTCGTTGATGTAGAAGTTACCCGCTGCATTTCTTAATTTCTGGGTAGCCAGTTCGATCGCATAGCGGTCTTTGGAGAATACCGCTCCGGTAAGTGCATAAGGGGAGGTTTGATCTACCAATTCCAATACCGTTTCAAAATGTTCCTCATGGTACACATAAACGGTCAAAACTGGACCAAAGATCTCCTCGCACATGGTGGTGTACATGGGATCTTGGGTAAGGAGGATGGTGGGCTCGATGAAGTACCCTTTTGACTTATCGTACTTTCCACCGGCCACAACTTCCACGCTTGGGTTGGCCTTGGCCTGTTCGATGTACTTGGCGATTTTGTCAAAGGACTTCTCATCAATCACCGCATTGATGAAGTTGCTGAAGTCTTCTGTGCCGCCCATGTTCATGGAAGCCAGATCTTCGATCATGTATTTTTTCACCTCCTCCCACAAGTTGCTTGGGATATAGGCACGAGAAGCTGCCGAACATTTCTGTCCTTGGTATTCAAAAGCACCGCGAACGAGTCCTACGGCTACAGCCTTTGGATCCGCAGACTTGTGTGCCAAGACAAAGTCTTTACCTCCCGTTTCCCCAACAATTCTTGGGTAGGATTTGTATCGAGTAATGTTTTCTCCAATCGTTTTCCAAATGTGCTGGAATACCCCAGTGGATCCTGTGAAGTGGATACCTGCAAAATCAGGGTGTTTGAAAATCACATCACCGGCAGTAGGTCCATCCACAAATATCAAGTTGATTACCCCATCCGGGACACCGGCTTCCTTGAAAACTTCCATCAGTACCTGTGCCGAATAGATTTGGGTATAGGCAGTTTTCCATACGACGGTATTGCCCATCAAGGCTGCGGAGGTAGGCAAGTTGCCGGCAATGGCAGTAAAGTTGAACGGAGTCAAGGCAAACACGAAGCCCTCTAGAGGACGCTGTTCCAATCGGTTCCATACTCCTGCACCAGAAACAGGCGGCTGCTGGGCATAGATTTCGCACATGTACTTTACATTGAAGCGAAGGAAGTCAATGAATTCACAGGCAGCATCAATTTCTGCTTGGAAGGCATTCTTGGACTGGCCAAGCATGGTGGCTGCATTGATTTTGGCGCGGTATGGACCGGCGATTAGGTCTGCGGCTTTTAGGAAAATAGCTGCGCGCTGCTCCCATGCCATGTTTTCCCAAGCTTCTTTGGCACCCAAAGCGGCCTGAATAGCCTGTTCCACATGGGAACTGTCGCCTTCGTGGAAATGTCCTAAAATATGCTGGTGGTCATGCGGAGGAGAGATGGTTCGGGTTTTGCCTGTGCGAACCTCTTCCCCACCGATGTACATCGGGATGTCGATTTGCTTGCCGCGAAGCGTGGCCAACATGGCTTGTAATTCTTTTCGCTCAGGGCTACCCGCTGCGTATGATTTTACCGGCTCATTGACTGGAGTCGGCACATTGAAAAATCCCTTTAACATAGAATTTGTAGTTGTCTGATTGGAAAATGCGAAGATAACGTTTCTGAAGAAATGCTGCAGTGCTTTTACTCACAAAAGCAGTTCAAGTTCCTGAAGGTGACGAATTTCGTAGGTGGCGGGAATGGTCGTTTCCTTTCCTTCTGGATTGAAATACACTTGATCGATGGATGCTCGCTGGGCACCTAGGATGTCTGAATTGGGGTTGTCGCCGATCATGAGGCAGTCCGCGGCATCTGCTTGAAGTTGCTCCAAGGCGTAGTAGAAAATCCGTGGATCTGGCTTTTTAAGCCCCGTGGTTTCCGAGGTGACGATCAATTCGAAGTAGCCATTCAGCCCGGAGGAATTCATCTTTTTTGCTTGGGATTCGTTGAATCCATTGGTAATGAGGTGGACGCGGTACTTTTTTTTCAAGTAGTCCAAAATTTCTTTGGAATAGGGAAATAAATGCGGTTTGGAGGAGGTGCGGTGCATGAAATCCTCCTCAAAAGGAGTAGGAATCGCAGTTGCAGTCCCTCCAGCATGGGTAAATATTCGAGGAAATCGTTCCCTCCGAAGCCCTTGCTTGTCGATTTTACCTAAGTTGTAGTCGTCCCACAATTGGTAGTTGACCGCATGAAAAGAGGAGAAAAACTGCTCGAAGGTGGGAATGCCTAAGTCTTGCAAGGCATAGATTTGGTAAAGTTCTGAGAGGGATTCGCGTACATTTCGATCGTAGTCCCATAGGGTATGGTCTAGGTCGAAAAATAA
>JBANGF010000256.1:0-11144 GCA_037975655.1 Bacteroidota bacterium
TTTTGACTGCAGCGGCAGTGGCTTGCAGGACCTTGTAATGTGTATCGGGTCCGGATCCCTCGGGATCTAGGGTGAGACTCAATTTGGTAGGTTTGATCTTTCGAAGCATGTCCACGATGGGCTCCACATCGCGGGTTTTGTCAGGTTGCTCGGTGAAAATATCTCCTGTATAAAAGCCAAGTCGGAGGTGATGGACATTTTTCACCTGAACGCCAAAGTGTGCCCAAACGAGTTCTTCTTCAAACTCACGAATCATCCCTTTCAACTTTTGAATTTTGGGAGGATTTTTTTCACCATCGTAGGAATTCTTCAAGATGCTGAGCACTTCGTTGATGGTTTCACGCAGCTGCTCCTTGTCCTTGATCTCCCAAACGATACAGAGTGCGCGTACTACCCGATGGCATAGTCCCCTTGAGCGAGCAGCGGCATTTTCGGAAGCTACATTGGTCAAGAAATGGTACACATCCTTGTCCGTTTTGAGGCTGTAGCCTACTTCAAAAAAGTCCTCGTAATTGGTCATCTGGATTTTTCCCTCATCCAGCAATTTCTTGGTAAGGAGTAGGGTATCGATGACAAATCGGTTGGTCACCGCCGTAAACCCTGAGGTGAGCACAGAGAAGTGTGCTTCGTTGCTCGGATCATGCAGTTGGTTGGTGATGTGGGGTAGGATTCCTAGTGAAATGTCGTCGTGGTGGGGTCCCGTGTGTAGGAGTACCTCATTCCGTTCTTGTTCTAGTCCTTTGGATATTTTGGAGGAAATGCTTTGGATCACCTGGTTGACTGTCTCCTCGGATAGGTCAGGGATTTGCTTGCAATAGGGGTCTGACTTCAAATCTTCCAACTTGAGTCGGTGCCCATAGGTGTTCTTTTTCTTGCAAAGTTCAATGACTGCACGCTCTGTTTTTTCAAAGGTCCAAGGGCCTGTTTGGTAATAGGCATCAATGGAATCGGTAAGCTTAACTGCTGCGCCTCGGGTCAGGTAAAACCGCCCTTGAGTCAGCTTTTGAAGAATAGTCGCAGGGTATTGTGTAGTAGGGCTAGACTCCAAGGAATCCCGAACAATCCCAGCTTTGGCTTCACCCGCAGCGATGACAATTCCCACTGCATTGGGATTGTAGACAATGGTGTCCAAACCGATGGTGATCACCAAGCGGTTTGCAGAAATTTCGATACCCCCCAAGTCTCCTGCAGCCACGGCTTGGGTTTCAAAGTTGGTTTCGGTAAGACGGGTCACCGAATAGGGGTGGGATCCTCGAGTATTGAAAGCAATGTGCCCATCAGGACCTATGCCGCCAAGAAAAAACCCAATTCCACCTTTTGCTCGGATGCGTTGCTCGTATTCCCCACACCATTGGTCAATCATGTAAATGGAAGTTTGCTGGAGTTGCTCCAATTCATTCACTGGATCTCTGAAGCGGAGGCTGAGGTCTACTTTTAGGTCGGGGAAGATCTTGTTGAAGCGTTTTCCTTCAGCCAAGGGGATTTCATCAGAATTGATTAGGATGGCTTTTTCCTTGGATAGCCCAAATCCACTGAGGTAAAACTTGTTGACGTAATCGTAGAAACTGTTGTGCTGCTTGGAAGAAATGGGGTAAAATTCGTCGATTTGTACGAAGGTGAGTTCCTGTAGGCTGGGTTTCTGGGTGTTGCCCAAGCCATATTTTTCGCGAACCTCTTTGCCCTTTTTGGTATCCCAGTTTTCAAGTAGAAACTGGGTCCACTTGATAAAGTATTCCGGTGTCTTGCCCGTGGGAAGGCTGACCACGCCTTCAGGATTGGCAGCTACCCACTCGAGAAAGCGGCAAGCGGTGAGTAGGCCTAGCTTGGGGAAATTGTCCACTAGGAGGTAGGGGAGCTGGGTAGTCATTTTGGTGACGCCAGATTCTGCCAAAAAAGCCTTTTCTACTTCGGAAAACTGAGGGGTTGCGTGCATGAGAACAGTCGATGAAGGATAAAACGAGAACTTCCCATAAATGGGTCTCTTTTGAGAAAAGAGAGCGGTGTATGGGTTAATCAAATCTAAAAAACTTTGGAAATAAAACCGAATACTTTAGTAAAAAAATTAAAGAAGTTTAGTTTAAAAACAAAAAATATAAATTATTCATAACATCGCTTTTTGAGAAGGTCAAAAAAAAATGCCTCAGCGGAATCCCTGAGGCATTGAGAAGGGCTTGTGACCCGAAGAAGTCTAAATTAAGCGGTTACCCCAAGGGCTTTGGCCATGGTCGCTCCGATTTCGGCAGGCGATTCGGCTACCAAAATTCCATTTTCACGCATGATACGCATTTTTGCAGCCGCAGTATCGTCAGCACCACCGATGATGGCACCCGCGTGACCCATTCTGCGGCCTGGAGGGGCTGTTTGTCCAGCAATAAAACCGACTACCGGCTTCTTATTGCCTGTTTCACGGATCCAACGCGCTGCTTCCGCTTCGTAATTTCCACCAATCTCACCAATCATGATGATGGCATCTGTCTCTGGATCGTTCATCAAAAGTTCTACTGCTTGCTTGGTAGAAGTACCAATGATGGGATCACCACCGATTCCGATTGCCGTAGATACACCAAGTCCTGCTTTAGCTACCTGGTCAGCAGCCTCATAGGTCAAGGTTCCTGAATTGGAAACGATACCGATTCTTCCTGGTTTGAACACAAAACCTGGCATGATACCTACTTTCGCTTCACCTGGGGTAATTACACCTGGACAGTTGGGGCCGATCAGGATGCAACCTCTTTCTTTCATGTAAGGCTTAGCGCGCATCATGTCTGCCACTGGAATTCCTTCGGTGATGGCGATGATTACTTTAATGCCTGCATCTGCTGCTTCCATAATGGCATCCGCTGCAAATGCAGGGGGTACAAAAATAATGGAAGTGTCTGCACCAGTCTTTTGTACCGCTTCCTCCACTGAATTGAATACCGGCTTCTCCAAATGCAAGGTTCCGCCTTTGCCTGGGGTTACTCCCCCTACGACTTGGGTACCGTATTCAATCATTTGTTGTGCGTGGAAGGAACCCTCAGATCCGGTAA
This sequence comes from Bacteroidota bacterium, assembly GCA_037975655.1. GTDB lineage: Bacteria > Bacteroidota > Bacteroidia > Cytophagales > Cyclobacteriaceae > Algoriphagus. The sequence goes on from JBANGF010000256.1 coordinate 3,030, forward strand.
ATCCTTGAACGATAACTTTTGAATTCTTATTGACTAGTACACTCATGATGCGTTTTTATTGTTTTGCACAAAAATAGAAGAAAGCACCCCCCCTTCAAAAGAAAAAAGCAACATTCTACTCGAATTTTGGCTGCATCTTAGATCCGAGTACTTACACCTTCCCTTTTCTCCAAATTCGAGGAATGTTTCAGCTCCTTTTTGATTCAAAAATGGATCAAAAATCAAAAATCTTCGTTTCTGTTCAAAAAGGTCAGCGATTTGTAGACCTAAAAAATTAACTTTGACTTGGCTGATGAATTGGTGTTAAAGCCCATTCATTCGCCATGAACTTGGATTTCATGTTGCTACAAACCAATTCGCTTCGCTTTGCCCATCCCGGACAAGCCCCCATTTCCTTTCCGGATATTTCCCTTGCGGGAGGGGAGGCACTCCTAATTCTAGGTCAATCTGGATCTGGGAAAACAACCCTGCTCAACCTACTTGCTGGATTACATACTCCGAGCCAAGGGTCTGTGGTGTTGGATGGGGTCAACCTATCTACACTCAAAGGACATCGCTTGGATTTGTTTCGAGGGCAGCATGTCGGAATCGTATTCCAAAAGCCGCATTTGATTGCCGCGCTTTCGGTGAAGCAAAATTTAGAATTGGCGCAATTTTTTGGTAAGAAAAAAGGGCTCTCTCCAACGGAATTGCTCCAAGACTTGGGCTTGGCAGCCAAAGCAACTGCTGCTGTAGGCACACTCAGCGAGGGAGAGGCCCAGCGGGTATCCATAGCACGCGCCTTGGTCAATTCACCCAAACTGATTCTGGCCGATGAGCCTACCTCCAGTTTGGATGACCTGCATGCCCAGCGAGTAGTACAACTCCTAAAAGCGCAAGCGGCCAAAATTGGCGCAGCCTTGGTAATCGTCACGCACGATCAGCGTGTCAAAACAGAAGTGTCTCAGGTCCTAGAAGTGAAAAGCGCATGAATCTCCTCACGCTCAGTTGGAAATACCTCAGTTTTCGGCCACTTTCTACCGGCCTGAATGCAATTTTATTGGCTTTTGGTCTGGCCATCATTACCGTTTTGCTCCTGGTTCAGCACCAGTTTGAGCAGAAGATGACCCGAGATGCTGCAGGCATTGACCTTGTGGTCGGCGCAAAGGGAAGTCCCTTGCAATTGATCTTGGCTTCAGTCTACCACATTGATTTCCCCACGGGAAATATCAAGATGGAAGAAGCACAGCGTATCTCTCGAAATCGACTGGTGAAGCAGGTGATTCCGCTTGCCATGGGAGACAATAGGCAAGGTTTTCGCATCGTAGGCACCAACCACGACTACCTCTCCCTATATGAAGTATCTTTTGCTGCGGGCAAGGCCTGGGAATTCCCTTTTGAAGTGACTCTTGGAGCCAGCGCTGCACAGGCCCTTGGCTTAAAATTGGGGGATTCCTTTACGGGTAGTCATGGAATCAGCGTGGGGAGCCATGATCACGACCAACAGCAATTTAAAGTGACTGGCATCCTGGCACCTACCGGTAAGGTGGTCGACCGCTTGGTGCTGACCAGTATCGAGTCCGTATGGTATACCCACGAGGAGCAAGGGGAGGAGTCGGTTGCTACTGAGGAAGTGGAACTGCCACTAGAAGAAGGCACTTCCCATGAAGAAGAAGATCATGATGCGCATGCAGAAGCCCTAGACCCGCTCAAAGTGCCTGTTGCTGCGCAAGGTTTCCCTTCCACTAACCAAGAGCGAGAAGTCACTTCCTTGTTGGTTCGCTACCGCAATCCCATGGCTGCGATCCAGTTGCCCCGAATGATCAACTCGGCTACCTCCATGCAAGCAGCCTCACCCGCATTTGAAATGTCTCGACTCTTTGAATTGCTTGGCGTGGGCATTAGTCTCTTGCAGGGCTTGGCCATAGCCTTAGTGGTCATCGCAGGCTTGAGCATCTTTATCGCCCTCTACAATTCCCTGAAAGAGCGGAAATACGACCTGGCGATTCTCCGTACCTTGGGTGCTTCTCGTGGACAATTGGTGACCTTGGTATTTCTGGAAGGAATTTCGCTCACTACATTGGGAGCGCTTTTGGGGATAGCATTGGGTCATGGCTTTTTGGCGATCGTAGTGGAATTGACTGCTCAGGAAGTAGTTAACTTGGTTGATCCTTGGGTATTCTTACCCGAAGAAGGATTGATTTTCGGCTATGCCTTGGCTGTGGGAATGCTGGCTTCCTTGATCCCAGCCTGGTCAGCTTACCAAACGAGTATTGCAAAGCAACTTACAAAGACGTAATTAGCATAAAATTTAAAGCAAGATGAAAAAAGGAGCATTCCTTGTCGGTTTACTTTTGGCTTTAGCCACTTTTTCCCAGCATACGTATGCCCAAGGGGTATGGAAAAGTTTGTCTGAGGTGACTTATAAAATCAGCAAGGATAATTTTGGAGAGCTTTATGTGCCTGTTTTTTCTGAAAACATTAAAAAAATAGAGGGCAAGGTGGTGGAGGCGGATGGATACATTATCCCCTTTGAAGGCATGTTTAAACCTACTCACATCATACTATCCAGTCTTCCGCTTGCAGAATGCTTCTTCTGCGGATCTGGAGGTCCAGAAACAGTCCTAGAAGCGATGCTCACCAAGCCCATCAAGTACACCTCCAAGCGGGTGAAGATTCGCGGCAAACTCACCCTCAATGCGAATGATCCCGAAAAATTGATGTACATCCTCAAAGAGGCTGTACTGGTTGAAAACTAATTTTACTCGTTTTTATTTGCTGTTGAGGTAGGCTTTTTCGCGCTCGCGGAACTTTGCCATTACCTCTAAACTCACCTTTCCCACTTTTCCAGAGCCTACTTTTCGATCGTCAATTTGGGTGACGGGCAATAAAATCTTGGTAGTAGCAGAGATAAAGGCTTCATCTGCTTCCCAAACTTCTTCCAAAGAAATAGGTCGGATTTGCACATCTCCTGCCACCGCCAGCAAATTCTTTCGAGTAATTCCCATCAAAATGTGTTTGTCTGGGGTATGGATGACTCCATCTTTGACGATAAAGAAATTGCTTCGCGAACTCTCACTCACCCAGCCATTCCAGTGGTACAAGACATCCTCTGCACCATGCTGCTTCCACTGCATGCTATGCCATACGGGTAGCGTGTAGTTGGTGGTTTTGATTTCTGCTATCGCACGCACATGTTCCACAGTCAGTAATTTGACCCCCTGCTGGTACTTTTCTTCGGATGGGAAACTCAGTTCCTCCCCAAACATAAACAGGGTGCCATTCGCAGGAGAAAAGTGATTTTCGGATACTCCCCCAGTCAAGACCATGCGGATTCCACCTTGCTTCAAGTCATTTTTGGCTATCAATTCGGTAATGATGGCCCGTAATTCCTCACGAGAATAAGGCAAAGGCAAAAAGGTTTTTGCGGCGGATGCCGTAAATCGATCCAAATAATCTTCTAAAAACACAGGTTGATACTGCTCGGTTCGGAAAAAATCAAAGATCCCATAGCCACGAATTACGGCCAAATCAGCGGGATGAAGGCGAGCATCTTGAGTTGGGATAATGTTCCCATCGGCAAAACAGAATGGTTTCATAGCATCAAAGTAAGTAATCAAAATTAGGACTAAAATTCACACGGGCTTCGCCAAAGGCTGTGGTTTCTTTTTTAATTTTAAAAATTATTTACTCCAAACTACACCCCATGAAATTATTTGCATCTGCCTTGACCCTTTTGATCTCTTTTTTAATTCTTTCCTGTGCCAATCCCTTGATCGAAGAAAATAAAAAGATGCGTGCGCAGATTATCGGGGTGCATGATGAGGTGATGCCCAAGATGGGAGAATTGATGTCTTTGCAAAAGAAAGCCTTGGCCCAAGCGGATAGTTTGTATGCACAAGACAGCACGGCCACTGCTCAAATTGAATCCATGCGCACGCTTGCTGGGCAACTTGACAAGGCTTACGAGGGGATGTTTGTTTGGATGCGTCAGTATTCGTTAGAAGAGGAGGGGAAAACTCCCGAGGAAATCAAAACCTACCTAGACGATCAATTGCTGAAAGTCAATCAAGTGAACACGGATATCAAAGCCGCCTTGGATCAAGCAGCAGCCCAATTGAAAGACTAATTTTCTGCTGGAGGGCTTTTTAGGTAGCCCTCTACCCGAGGAGCATCGATGACCCCTTCGCTCATGCCCCAACTGTTGTACAAGTAGGTGGCAATCTGGGCTAGGTCCAGAGGACTCAAATTGGGATTGGCTGGCATGGCTTGGTTGTAAACTTGTCCATTGACCACAATCTCTCCATCTTTTCCATGCTTCATAATCCACACCGTTCGGTGAATGTCGACCTTGAAGTAATCCGCATCTCGAAGGGGAGGAATGAGTTTCCCTAAGCCAGTTCCATCTTTCTGGTGGCAGTTGGCACAATAATTTTCATACAGTTCCTTGCCTGGAATCGCAAACTGAAGAACCTCAGGATCTGAAATTTGGGCAAGGGTATTGGCTTCGCTACTTGCTTTGGGGGCACAGGAAACAGCAAAAAGACCAATTAATAGTAGGGAAGCCAGTAGTCTCACGGTTTGAGCAGTTTGGGGATATCGGCAAGTAGGCGGTCTACCTGTTCGGTTTTGGTTCCGTCATACACCCCACGGATTCTTCCCTGCTGATCGACCAATAGAAATGCCCCACTGTGAAGAAATCCTCCAGGCTCCAGTTCATCTGCCATGGTGGTAGTCAGGTAACTGGTTTGGCCAATTTCAAATATTTTTTCCTGATCTCCCGTCAAAAAATTCCAGGTAGCCGCATCCGGTACACCTAGTTTGTCCGCGTAATCCTGAAGCACGGCTTGCGTATCGTGGGTAGGGTCGATGGTATGGCTTAAGATTCGGAAATTGGAATCTCCCTTAAACTGCTCGTACACTCGAAGCATTTCCTTTTTCATGACTGGGCAAATGGTAGGGCAGGTGGTAAAAAAGAAGTCGGCCACATACACCTTACCTGCCATATCTTCCTTACGAATGGTGTCTCCTAGTTGGTTGACGAAGGCAAATTCTGCAATGCTGTGGTACACCGTATCTTGATTGTCATCCACGAAGCGCTCGCCAAGTATGGGTAACTCAGTACTGGTGATCTCTTCCTTTTTTGAAGGACGGCAGGCCAGAGCAAAACCTAAGAGCGCCAACAGGCAGGTGATTTGTAGGACAGATTTCTTATTCATTTCGTTCTGTAATTTTTATAAGCCTTGATGGCGAGTAGTAGTACCACGAAAAGTCCCACTAGTCCTAACATTCCCCACAGCATGCTGAGCGTATTTTTCAAGACAATCAGAAATACAATGGCAAAGAGCAGCAGGGTAGAAACTTCATTCCAAAGGCGCAATTGGGTAGAGGTCCAGCGAGCTTCTCCACGTTGCAGCCTCGAAAATAGTACCTGGCTGTAGGCGTGGTATATATAGAGCAAGCCCACAAAGATCAGTTTGGCTTGCATAAATTCCTGTTGGAGATAGCCCCAGCGGTAGGTCAAGACCCAAAATCCAAAAATAAGCGTTAGAATGGCCGAGGGCCAGGTAATGATGTACCACAACCTGCGCGCCATCAAGTCGAGTTGTGGCTTTAGGATGAGACGTTCCTGTTCGGGTTTCTCGAGGGCTTCGGTTTGGTAAATAAAGAGGCGTACAATGTAAAAAAGGCCTGCAAACCAGGTGACAATAAAAATCAGGTGCAGTGCCTTGACGTATTCGAATCCCATTGTCAAAATTTTAGGCTAAATTAAGGGCTTCAGCCTACAAACCCGCGATAAATTTTTGAAAAGACCATCTGCCCTCCTTATAATTCTTGGCATCGCCGTACTTTTAGTTGTAGGGCTGATTGTGACCGAAAGTTTTTCCGAACAAGGAATCGCTGCCTACCAAGACCAGTTTGAGGAAGTGGGTTACTACAGAAATGAGAACAATACGGGACCAGTGCTGCGGATCTATGCCTACCGAACCCAAGTGGAGGATCCAGAAGTATTGAAATCCTTTGCCGACCTACTCCCACACACCAAGTACGGTCGTACCCTTGTGTTTTTTGTGCATGAACCGGTGCAGGATCCAGTGGTGCTCTCTCCAGAAAGCCCACATTTTCCTGCATCCTTGAGCCCTTCCATTATTGCTAGGTATGAAAAAACGCCGATGGGGGAACAACAATTTGAATTGGTCAAGCCATGAAAAAGAGAAGATCGCTAGCAGATTTCAAAGCCGGTATTTTGGCCGGAGATCGGGTGGTACTTGCACAGGCCATCACCCTAATAGAAAGTGAATTGCCTGAGGATCAAATCTTGGCGACTGACCTGATCCAAGAAATTTTGCCTTTTACGGGAAACTCGTTTCGGATCGGAATTACTGGTGTACCCGGTGTGGGAAAAAGTAGTTTTATCGAAGTATTTGGAATCCGACAACTGGAGGTAGGCAAGAAAGTGGCGGTCTTGGCGGTAGATCCCAGCAGTTCCCTTTCTAAGGGAAGTATTCTAGGAGACAAGACCCGCATGGATCGATTGGCCTTGGATAAGCGCGCTTTTATCCGTCCCAGTCCCTCTCGAAGGACCTTGGGAGGAGTGGCAGGTAAAACCCGGGAGGCCATCCTTCTTTGTGAGGCGGCAGGATTTGACTTGATTCTAGTGGAGACGGTAGGCGTGGGCCAAAGTGAAACCGCCGTGAAAAACATGGTTGATTTTTTCCTTTTGCTGCTACTTGCTGGTGCTGGGGATGAATTGCAGGGGATTAAAAAAGGAATCGTAGAAATGGCCGATGGCTTTTTGATCCATAAGGCCGATGGGGACAACCTGGATTTGGCAGCCCAAGCCAAGGTGTCTTATCAAAATGCGGTGCATCTTTTGCCTCCAAGCGAGAAGGGCTGGGCACCCAAGTTGCTGCTTGGGTCTTCCCATACTGGATTGGGGATGCAGGAATTGGAATCGATTTTAACTTCCTATCAAGAGCAGATGAAGGGGTCCGGATTTTGGGATGCTACTCGCGGCTTGCAGCGACTGACTTGGTTGGATGATCAGATCCAGGAAGTATTGGGTCGGGCATTTGTAAATCATCCCGGCGTGAAGGAAATCTTGGAACGAGAAAAGCCGGCGGTTCAATCTGGTTTACTCAGTCCAAGTTTGCTCGCGCAACAGGCGGTGGGCCTGTTTTTAGGCAAAAAATAGTGAGGTTTAGGTTAGGAAAAGTTGCCACTCAATACGAGCGCATCTTGAATTTCTTCTTCAATTCACTGACCGCATTGCGGAAGGAGGTATCCGTTTCCATCATGTCGTTGACCGTTTGGATGGCATGAATCACCGTGCTGTGGTCTCGACCTCCAAAATGGTAGCCAATGGATTTCAAGGAATGGTTGGTGAAATCTTTGCAAAAATACATGGCCACCTGACGGGCGATCACGATTTCCTTTTTTCTCGTTTTGTCCTTCAGTTCCTCCACTTGGATGCCGTAGTAATCGGCAACGGCCTTTTGGATAAAATCAATTCCAACTTCCGTTTCAATATCCTTGATAAAATTCTTGATGATGGACTTGGCCAATTCCAGACTTACTTCTACTCGGTTGAGGGAAGCATGAGCGATGAGTGAGATGAGAATGCCTTCCAATTCCCGCACATTGGTATCCACGGTGTAGGCCAGGTATTCGATGACACTATCGGGAATGTTGATGCCCTCGGACTCCATCTTACGACGAATGATGGCTACTCTCGTTTCAAAATCAGGCATTTGCAGGTCTGCTGTCAAACCCCACTTGAATCGGGAGAGCAAGCGCTCTTCAAGACCCTTCAAGTCACGAGGAGGACAATCAGAGGTCATGATGATCTGCTTTTTATTTTGGTGGAGGTGGTTAAAAATATGGAAGAACATCTCCTGTGTTCGGTCCTTGCCTGCCAAGAATTGGATATCGTCAATGATCAACACATCCACTTGCATGTAAAAATTGGTGAAGTTCTTCACGTTACCATCTTTGATGGAATCCATAAATTGGTTCACAAATTTTTCGGAAGACACGTAGAGGACAAATTTCTCCCCAGGTCCATTTTTAATTTCGTTGCCAATGGCTTGAACCAGGTGGGTTTTGCCCAAACCAACCCCTCCATAAACCATCAAG
>JBANGF010000320.1:0-3803 GCA_037975655.1 Bacteroidota bacterium
AAAAAATAGCCGATAGAAAAGGCTAATCAAATTTTCCTAAGTAAGTTCAATTCGGTAGCCTTTGGATTTAGTCCTTTTTTTCACCTGGGTGATAAGATCTCACTTTTCGTTTTTCTACATCTTCCCGATAAAAAGAAACCTCCTTAAATTGCGCATCTGCATAGCGCTGAGCCTGATCAAAGAAATGTGGGGAATTTGGATTTGCTTGCTGCCCTCCCGCCAAGATGGATTTGGCACGAACCTTTTCTCCAAACTCCACCACGGCTACAAAACTATTGCCTCGGTACCCATAAAGTCGCTTGGTGTTTTCGGTTGCTCGAGCTCCATAGGCAGCCAATGCGCCCCAATTGCCAGAAGCCATGCCAATCGGGATGGAAGGTTTATTATCATCAAAACCAGCATTAATGTCTCCACTTAGTCGCTGAAAGCGATTGATTTGACCCCAAGGGGTATTCCAAGAACCAAAGTCAGCGTTCATTTGCTCTAAAGTCTGGATCAATACGGTTTGGAGTTCCGCAGGAGTTGGAATTATGGCATTGGGATTTGGCTCGGCAAAGCGCGACAGGCTTCTAAATCGGCGCTGGTAATTTTCCCCGTAGAAATGTGCGATAGACATGGCCACCGACTCCTTGGAAGTTCGGTAGTCCCAGGTGCGAAGCAGCTCCATGGCCGGCGCATAAGCAGCGGGAAGCGTAGAAGAAATCGACCCGAGCAATTCTGGAATCAAAAAAGAGAATGCGGGAAGGTAGGGATCGTAAGCAAGTTCCAAAAAGGTATCCAGGTTGAGTTTTTTGGTTTGCTTCTTCAGGAGTTGGCTAGCATGCATGCCTCTAAAATTCTCCTGATCTGGCGCCATGTAGCCTGGATAATCTTCCTTCTTTGGGCTAAACTCCCCTGCTGCGGTGAAGGGAGTGGAATTGCAATTTTGAATCCATCCCGTACCTGGATTTAGGATACGAATGCTTTCATCCACAGTATGGAGGCCCTGCCAGTCGGTGGCGGGATCAGATCCATCGACAGAATTGGAAAAATCGATGCTTGGATTTCGCTTTGGAATAAAGTTGCCATGGAAATAGGCAATGTTCCCCTCCCCATCAGCAAATACCGTATTGTTGGAACTGTTGGTTCGAATATTCATCATCTCCTTAAACTCCGCGTAATTGGCGAGTTTGGTACGGGTGTAACTCTGAATCAAGGCTTGTACAGGATTCCAGTTGATTTTTGTTGCCACCCACTTTCCTTGTTCCAAGTGCGTGATGGGACCGTGGTGGGTTCGGTAGATGGTAAACTCCTTTTCCTTCAACTGATCCCCTTCTTTGTATTTTAAGGTGATTTGCTGGGTTTCTACCGGACGGGTTTCGTTTCCATAGCGGTAACTATAGTTCCCGTCCTTTTGCGTCACCTCCTCCACAAACTCATCCATAAAGTCCACGAAAGTGGAGGTGTGAATCCAACCTGTTTTCTCGTTGAAGCCTTGGTATATAAAAAATTGACCCCAGGTTACTGCACCGTAGGCATTGAGACCCTCTTTGCTGACTACATGCACTTCAGGGCGAAAGTAAAAGGAAGTATGAGGATTGATAAGCAGCATCGCATTGCCTGATTCAGATAGGCTCGGCGCAATGGCAATTCCATTGGAACCTGTGGGTTCCTCAAACAGTAGCGGAGTCACTGCTTCTTGTTCTTGCGGCAAGCCTGCAGTAGCCTTGGGCTCATAAAATGCTTTTAATTGAGCAGTAGAAATCTGCTCCAAATCACCTCCAATGGATCCTTCAAAGAAAAATAAAGGCATCCAAGGTTCATAGTGGGTGATTACCTGAGGACGCACTTCAGGATGGGTGTGTAAGTAATAATTGATCCCATCCGCAAAAGCTACACACAATTCTCTGAGCCAATCCGGAGCCTGCTGATAGGCCTCTTTCGCTTCTGCAGTGGTCATGTACAACTGCGCCCGAAGGTCGGAGTACAGTTCTTTCTCCCCTTCCAACTCCGCTAGCCTTCCTATAGCCCAAAGGTAGTTACGCTCCACTCGTCTGAAATCATCCTCACATTGGGCATACAATAAGCCGAATACCACATCCGCATCGCGAGAGCCGTAGATGTGAGGAACCCCAAAGTCATCTCGAATGATCTCTACCCGATTGGCTTGGGACTCCCAACGTTTCACCTCTTGCTTTTGCGCAAGAATTGGGGAAGAATGGAGGCAAAAAACAAGAAAAAAGAAGCTAAGGAACCGAGTTGATTTCATGTATTATGAATTTGATTCCTCAAGGTAGTATTTTTTAAAACTGCTGTTTAACGGCTCATATAAAATTCAATAGGATTATTCGCTTGAGTACCCGAAACCACGAGTATTTGGGTTGAAATTTTAGAAAGTGAGTTGTGGATCATTAATGATTTATTCACTAGTTATCAGGTTGATTTTTCGTATAAATCAGATTTTTCAGGTCAATTATGCCTATTTTTGGTTTTTTAAAACCGTGGAAGACATGAAAAAAATCGCTGTATTCACCTCTGGTGGAGATGCTCCTGGAATGAATGCCTGTATTCGTGCTGTGGTGCGAACTGGCATCTACCATGGTTTAGAGATCTTTGGCATTTACAGAGGCTATGAAGGGATGATTGAAGGGGATATCAAGCGAATGCAATCCCATTCGGTATCCAATATCGTCCAGAGAGGAGGCACCATTCTCAAGTCTGCACGCTCTATGGAGTTTATGACTCCTGAGGGGAGAAAAAAAGCATTTGACCACTTGCAAGCATTGGGAATTGAAGGCTTAGTAGCGATTGGTGGAGACGGTACCTTTACTGGAGCAAAAATTTTCTTCGAAGAGTTTGGAATTCCTACGGTAGGCTGCCCAGGCACCATTGACAACGATATCTACGGTACAGATTACACCATTGGATTTGACACCGCTGTCAACACCGCTTTGGATGCCATTGACAAAATTCGAGATACCGCCGCTGCCCACGATCGAGTGTTTTTTATCGAAGTCATGGGAAGAGACGCCGGCTTTATCGCGGTAGAATCTGGAATTGGAGGAGGTGCAGAATTTGTGTTAGTTCCAGAAACCAAGAGTGATATCGATCAAATAGTCAAATCATTAAAGAACCTACGGAAAAGTAAAAGTTCAAGTATTATTGTAGTGGCTGAAGGAGATGAATTGGGATCTGCAGAAACCATCATGAAACTCGTGAAAGACCAAATCCAAGATCCATCAAAAGATTTTAAAGTAACTACCCTAGGCCACATTCAGCGTGGTGGAAAGCCTACCGCCAGAGACCGGGTATTGGCCAGTCGATGCGGAATGGCTGCCATTGAAGGACTCTTGGCGGGGAAAACAAATTGCATGGCTGGAGTCATGAATGGGCAAGTGGTCTACACCCCTTTTGAAGATTGCATTGGCAAACCCAAACCGCTTATTCCTGACCATTTGAAATTAATCCACCTATTAAGTATTTAATATGGGCCTTATTCCTTTGTTTTTGACCACGTTCGCAGCTTGCATACTGTTTTTCTTGACAGTGCGAAATTCCTTGCGCACCAAGTTAATCCTTCAACAGAATTTACTTGCTCAACTTGCCATAGCACATCCTGAGTTGGGAATAAACCCTGGCAAACTGCTAGATCCTGAGGAAATTCAGCAAATTTTAAAAATTAGTGCTGCTGAAAAGTCAATTCCACAAAGTAGTATTGAGGCCCTTAGAGCCCTAAAAGTCAACCGACACCAATTCAATGCGTTGATTAAAAAAGCCCCCTACAATTGGGTAGCGTTTTTTGGAGGATTTAAGGCGATTTGATT
>JBANGF010000343.1:0-3656 GCA_037975655.1 Bacteroidota bacterium
CCAAAACACGGGGGCCATAAACCCAGGAATCACAATCAGCAGGACCAGGAGCAGCCCGAGCACCAAAACACCCACTCGCAACTGCCCTAAAATCCCAAATCGGGTATGCAGCGTGTAGATCAAAAACCGGAGTGGGAAAATAAGAAAGAAGTAAAGGGCAAACCCTAGCAACAAGAACAATCCTCCCAGAAAAGTCAAATTAAATTCACTGGCCAACTGACCGCCACTGTACACCAAAAAAATAAAAGATCCACCCAAGGCAGGCAAAATAGAGCGTGCCATGTAGTACATCAATAAATTTTCTGGCTTCACAGGGGCAGTAAATAGCAGGTTTACGTCTGCCATTTTGAAAAAGGTAATGTTGTTTTTGGTGGCTCGGTACAACTGAAAAATAAAGAAGGCCAAGGCCAAGACCGTCAGCGCACCAATAATATTTTGTTGGGTGACATCCACTTCTCTAGCCGCATCCATATTCACTTGAGAGGTCACCTTTTCGCTTCCCGCAATCCCTTTGGAATACATGAATACAAAGTAACCCGCACCTAACCCATAAGGAATCAGGCGAAGCGGATTCCGAAAGATCAAAAGAAGGTTATTGACTAGAATTAATAAGTCTTTTTTCAGGAGCAGGCGAACCTCATGCATCTTTGGTCAATTCTAAAAACAAATCTTCTAAACTTAAACCTGATCCGGTCTCTGCTTGTAGCCTCAAATTTGCAATGGTATCATTACCAATAATTTCACCATCCTTCATAATCAAAATCCGATCGGCTATCGATTCAATCCCTTCGATTAAGTGAGTGGAAACCAAGATGGTTTTTCCCTGCTCTTTCAAGGTTTTGAATAGGTTTTTGGTGTTTTTGATCGCCTTAGGATCCAAACCAATCATCGGCTCATCAAAAAATAAAAGTTGAGGATCTGGAAGCAGCGCACAGCAAATCGAAACTTTTTGGCGCATCCCTTTGGATAAATCCCTGCCTAATTTCTTTTGCTTGTCCTCCAATTCATACAACTCCAATAGTTCCAACGCTCTGCTCTTCCAATCCCGAACCCCATAGGCTTGAGCAATGAATTGCATGTGCTCCCAAATCGTCAATAAATCGTAGACATAGGGTGTTTCTGGGATGTAACTGAAAAATCGTTTGGCCTCGACAGACAAGTGGTCGTACCCACCAATTTGAATTTCTCCCTCAGTTTTTCGAAGCAAACCCACGATGCATTTCATGGTCGTACTTTTCCCTGCTCCGTTGGGCCCAAGCAAACCAACCACTTCACCCCCATCGAGGTGGAAACTGACATCTTTGACAGCTGCTTGCTTGCTGTATACTTTGGTAAGTTGCGTGACGGTTAACATTTCGTGGGTTTTAAAAGGAGGATAGGCTATTGTTTTATTCCAATTCTAAAAACGACTAAAAACTGATTCGGGTTATCTAGGTAGCGAGTAAGAGTAAAAAGGTACTTCCAACCTTTGTTGGCTTCTCTGATTCTATTGTTTTCAAACTAAAAAAAATGCTTCGTAAGCGTTAGCAATTTAAATCACCCCTTGGCTCCAGCCAACAAATACAAGACAGCCATGCGGACGGCTACGCCATTTTCTACTTGATCCAAGATGATGGAATGTGCGGAATCAGCAGCATCCGAACTCAATTCCACCCCTCGATTGATGGGGCCTGGGTGCATGACTACAATCTCCTTGTTCAGCCCATCCAGCATCTTTTTGTTGATCCCGTAGTACAAGGAGTACTCCCGAAGGCTTGGGAAATACTTGATTTGCTGGCGTTCCAACTGAATTCGCAATACATTGGCCACATCACACCAATCCAAGATCTTGTGCAGGTCTAGTTCCACCTTCACGCCCAAGCTTTCAATGTACTTGGGGATCAAGGTCACCGGCCCGCAGACGCGCACTTCTGCACCTAACTTTTGCAAACAAAAAATATTGGAGAGCGCAACTCTCGAGTGGAGAATGTCTCCGATGATAGCTATTTTTTTACCTGTCAAATCCCCCAACTTCTCCTGCATGGAAAAGGCATCCAAGAGAGCTTGGGTAGGATGCTCATGCGTTCCATCTCCAGCATTGACCACATTGGCGGGTACATTTTTAGAGAGAAAATGAGGTGCTCCAGGGCTGGCATGGCGCATGACCACCATGTCCACTTTCATGGCCAAGATATTGTTGACCGTATCGACTAGGGTTTCCCCTTTCTTAACCGAACTGTTGGAAGAAGAAAAATTCACCACATCGGCACTCAAACGCTTTTCGGCCAATTCAAAGGAAAGGCGGGTACGAGTGGAGTTTTCAAAGAAGATATTGGCGATGGTGATATCTCGCAAGGAAGGAACCTTCTTGATGGGACGGTTGATGATTTCTTTGAAATTGACTGCAGTTTCCAGCACAAGTCGGATGTCCGCTTCGCTGAGTTCTTTGATGCCTAAAAGGTGCCTGGTGCTGAGTTGAGACATTGTTAGCTAGTTACTTTCTCTGTAATCCAAATGGCATCTGCAGGATTTCCCTGAGCCACCCACTCTACCACTACATACTGGCTATCCAGCGTATTTACTTTTACTCCATAATAATCCGGTAGGATCGGATAATCTCGGGTGAGTCTTCGATCTACCAGTACCATCAATTCTACTTTCTGAGGTCTGCCAAATGCGATCATCGCATCCATTGCCGCTCGAACGGATCTACCCTTGTAGAGTACATCGTCAATAAGGACTACTTTTTTGCCCTCCACCAAAAAATCGATCTTGGTCTCGTTGGCCTTGAGCGGAAAATCTCGGCGTCGAAAATCATCGCGATGGAAGGTAGCATCCAGGTAGCCGGATGGAACTGTAATCCCAGAAATCTCCTTTACAAGAGCCACAATCTTATCGAGCAATAGGGTCCCTCGTGGCTGTAATCCCAAAAAAACGGTATTCTCGAAATCGTCATGATTTTCAATGAGTTGGTAGCAGAACCGCTTCAAGATGATGTCAATCTGCTGCTGATCAAGGACGAGCCGTTTTTGCATGGGTCAAATTTGCGGTAAATATAGAAAATAATCTAGTCAGCGTCTTCATTTGGCAGGTACAAATCCCCGTCCAACAAAAGTTTGTGGATAAAAAAGACTTCTCGCACTCCTTCCTTACCCTCGGCATCGGTAGATCGGATTTTTTGAATCCCTGACACCAAAAAATAGGGGCCATACCAATGGAGCAGCCTAAGGGATTCCAGGTCTGTGTATTGTATCTCTCCTTGAGTCGGATCAAGTTCAAGTGGATGTACCTCGTTCTCCAGAAGCTTTTCCCCTTTTTTAAAATAATTGAGTTTGATCTGATCGTTAATTAGAAAAAGGTGAAACACATCCTCCCCTTGCACGGAAATTTCAGCAAATGCCTCAGGATAGCTGGTGGTCACATCCTCATAGCGCGAGGCATTGTCCCAAATTACCTGGCCCGTTTTCGCCACTTCTATAAAATGTGCCGATTTATAGGTATACTCCGTAACCAAGGTATAGGCCTGAATGGGTCCCGCAAGCGAATTGTAGGGATCCATGTAAAAGGGAATGTAACCCATCCGACTAGCTCGGTCGTATCGGTAACGCTGCGAAGCCAAAGGAGGTGCTAACCTGCCAGATCCACGAGAGCTACTCACTGAAAATTGATCAAAATAA
>JBANGF010000354.1:0-2726 GCA_037975655.1 Bacteroidota bacterium
AAGAAATCCAAATAACTATTCAAGGACAGACCATCACCTCCAATTTTGGTACCATTGAATCTGCGGAATTTAATATCGAACAATTAGTGAGTGCAGGCGTCAGTAATGAGCTATTCGCTGATAATCAGCCTCAACTGAGTGAAAAAAACCGAGAGACCTTGGATACATTGAGCCACCTCAGTTATGCAGCTTACTTAAAACTTAAACATCATCCTCAATTTTTACCCTACCTCCAAAAATTCAGTCCGCTCAATTATTATGGTAAAAGCAATATTGCGAGTAGGCCTACGAAAAGAGGGGATAAACATGAACTCAGATTTTCAGATTTAAGAGCAATTCCATTTGTGGGCAGCTGGAGTCAACTGAAGCAAAATGTTCCTGGATTTTTTGGCTTTGGATCTGCATTAAAGACCATGAAGGATAAAGGCCTTTGGAATGAAGTGGAGCAATTATTTAACAACAATGCCTTCTTTAGATCCCTCGTGGACAATAGTATCATGAGCATGGTTAAATCAAATTTTGACCTGACCAAGTATATTGATAATGATCCTGACTTTAGAGATTTCCGAAAAATCATCCAAGAGGAGTTTGATTTGACTCGCCAATTGTATTTGGAATTGACCCAAGACGTGAGCTTGATGGATAAGGATCCCTTAGGGAAGCAGTCTATATTACTCAGGGAAAAAATCGTTCTTCCTTTGCTCACCATTCAGCACTATGCACTGTGTAAATTGCAACTCCAGCCTAGTGATCCCATACTAAAAGAGTCCTATGATAAATTAGTAACTCGAAGTATGTTTGGGGTGATCAATGCGGCGAGAAACTCGGTTTAACCATTGTTGGGGCTTAATATCAATTTATCTAGTAGTAATTTTCCTCTATCCTGCAAGTTTAGGCGCTGGGGATTAGAGTTAGAGAAGTGGTGGATTTCATGTAATTTTGTCCCATGAGTAAGCAAAGAGAAGAATTAGAACACCGACTACGACTGCGGAATATCAAGCTTTCGGATTACGAAGATATTCGGGAGATCATGGTGTCTATTTACAAAAACCCAGGAGGTGCTTGGACCAAAGCGGAGTTGAAAAACCAACTGCGCATGTTCCCAGAAGGGCAGATTTGTATCGAGGACAATGGAAAGGTCATTGCTGCAGCCTTGAGTATCATTGTGGATTACTACAAGTTTGGGGATAACCACACCTACCATGAGATTACGGGATATGGTAAGTTTGATACCCATGATCCAGATGGAGACACCCTGTATGCGACGGATATTTTCGTGCACTCAGAATACAGAGGCATGCGCTTGGGACGTCGTCTTTACGATGCTCGAAAAGAACTTTGCGAAAATCTCAACCTTCGTTCCATCATTGCAGGTGGTCGGATTCCTGGCTACTTCAAGTATGCGGATGAAATGACTCCACGAAAATACATTGACCTGGTGAAGAATCGGGAGATTTTTGACCCTGTACTTTCCTTTCAGTTGGCCAATGAATTTCACGTCAGAAAGGTAATCACCAAGTACCTACCCGAAGATACCGACTCACGAGCCTACGCCACCTTGTTGGAGTGGATCAATATCTACTACGAAAAGGATGAAAAACTGATCGGGAATAAGAAATCAATCGTTCGATTGGGCTTGGTCCAGTGGAAAATGCGTCGATTCTCTCACGTGGATGATTTGATGCAGCAGGTGGAATTTTATGTAGATACCGTCTCAGGTTACAAATCTGATTTTTGCTTGCTTCCTGAGTTTTTCAATGCCCCCATGTTGGCAGAGTTCAACGACATGGATGCCTCTGAAGCCATCCGAAATTTGGCGGATTACACTACCGAGATTGTAAACCGGATGTCTGACTTGGCGGTATCTTACAATGTGAACATTATCGCGGGTTCCATGCCAGAATACGATGGCAAAAAACTACGCAATGTGAGTTACCTCTGCCGTCGCGACGGGACCCAAGACAAGCAATACAAATTGCACATTACTCCAGATGAGGCAGCCTACTGGGGCTTGCAAGGAGGAAATGGCATCAATGTGTTTGAGACCGATGCCGGAAGAATTGGCATCTTGATTTGCTACGATGTGGAATTCCCTGAACTGGGTCGAATTTTGGCGGAGCAAGAAATGGATATTTTATTTGTTCCTTTCTGGACCGATACCAAAAACGCCTTCTTGCGTGTCAACATTTGTGCGAAAGCACGCGCCATCGAGAACGAATGCTATGTGGCCATCACTGGGTCGGTGGGTAACCTTCCCAAGGTGGAAAATATGGATATTCAATATTCACAGGCGGCGATTTTCTCTCCATCTGATTTTTCCTTCCCTCACGATGCTACGGTAGCCATGGCTTCCGAAAATGCCGAAACCACCATCGTCGCGGATGTGGACCTCGATTTATTAACCAAACAACGAAAAGCAGGATCTGTGCGTAACCTGGAGCAGCGAAGGCTGGATCTCTACTCAATCCAATGGAAACAGAAAAAATAATTGAACAGTACCTGCAGCATGTACCGGTAGCCATACTGGATAGAGCAAAAGGAATTAAAGTACTCATCACCGATATCGATGGAGTCCTCACGGATGGGGGAATCATCTACGACAATGCGGGGATGGAATTCAAAAAGTATAACGTAAAGGATGGCTTGATCGTCCAGCACCTCAAAAAGGCAGGATTTTTAGTAGGTGCCATCACGGGAAGATCCTCCCAAGTGGTAGAGAACCGCTG
>JBANGF010000037.1:0-2534 GCA_037975655.1 Bacteroidota bacterium
GAGCTCCCAGTTACTGCACTTCAATCGGAATACAACTTAGCTGAGCGGGTGGTTGAAAATCAGATCATAGACACCTGAGAGGAACTAGGAATCGGCTTTGTTCCCTGGGGACCAACCCACCGGGCTTTCCTTGCAGGCCGCTTCAATGAGTACAGTCGATTTGATAGCCAGGACCGCCGCTCCCAACTTTCTTTCTTCTCTGCGGAGGGATTTGCCCAAAACATGCCGTTTATGGCAATAATTCGGAAATGGGCAGATCAAAAGGGAGTTACCCAAGCCCAATTTGCAATCGCCTGGCTATTGGCTCAAAAGCCCTTCATCGTCCCAATCCCTGGAACTACCAGCCAGCAGCACCTAACTGAAAACCTAGGCGCCCTATCCGTGAAGTTAACTTCTTCCGAATTGGCTGAAATTAGAATAGAAATTGAAGCTTTTAACCTACTAGGCGTTCGAGCTAAGGATTCTGCTTTTGTGGACCAATGATCGACTAGTTCTTTTCCAAATTGGCATTGATTTTAGAATCGGCTTCCATTTGATTACCCGCCCAAACTCCTTAGATTAACTTAAAAATTTTCTCACCATGGCAACATTTACCCTCAACATCAACGGATCCTCCAGGCAAGTGGATGTGGACCCGAATACCCCAATCCTCTGGGTCTTACGAGATCACTTGAATTTGGTGGGCACCAAATTTGGTTGCGGGATGGCACAGTGCGGGGCTTGCACCATTCACTTGGACGGCGCAGCAATTCGCTCCTGCTCCCTTCCTGTGTCCAGCGTGGGGAGTTCCGAAATCACCACCATCGAAGGCCTTGCTGAAAAAGCCGACCATCCTGTACAGCAAGCTTGGATCGAACACGACGTACCTCAGTGCGGCTACTGCCAAGCAGGTCAGATCATGTCTGCGGCTGCCTTGCTTAAAGAAAATCCAAGTCCAACCGATGCAGAAATCGAAAGTGCCATGCAGGGCAACCTCTGCCGTTGCGGTACTTACCTCCGCATCAAGGCAGCCATCAAAACCGCATCTCAAAACCTCTAAATCAACTCCCATGGCAACTTCAACTACTAAATTGGACCGCAGGTCATTTTTGAAAGTCTCTGCCTTGGCAGGTGGAGGGTTGGTACTCAGTTTTAGCTGGCTTGCTGGCTGCAAACCTACTCCTGAACAAGCCTTGACGCTCCCCAAGGAATGGTTTGAATTGAATAGCTACATCAAAATTGGAGAAAATGGGGTAGTTACCCTCTACTCTGCCAATCCAGAATTTGGCTCCAATATCAAAACATCCATGCCGATGATTTTGGCAGAAGAGCTAGATGTAGATTGGAAAATGGTGCTCGTCGAACAGGCAGACTTCTGGCCAGAACGCTACCAGCGTCAGTTTACCGGAGGTAGCCAAGGCATTCGCCAAGGTTGGACTCCCTTGCGTACCGCTGGAGCTACAGCCAAGCAACTCCTGATTAATGCAGCTGCCCAAACTTGGAAGGTACCCGCTTCAGAAATTACTGCGAAAGCCGGGCAGCTTGAACACAAGGCTTCCGGCAAAAAAGGAGGCTATGGGGAATTTGCTTCCCTAGCTGCTACCCTTCCCGTCCCAGAAGAAGTAACACTCAAAGACTCGAAAGACTTTACTTTGATTGGTACATCCAAGAAAAATGTAGACTTGGAAAAAATCATTAGTGGCAGTCCACTCTTTGGGATTGATCACCAGGTAGAGGGCATGAAATATGCTGCCATCGTTCACCCACCTGCCTTTGGCATGAAGCTGGCCTCTTTTGATCCTTCTTCGGTGACTTCCCTGCCCGGAATTCAAGACGCCTTTGCCATTAAGCTGTTCAAGGAGGATTACGTTCGTAATTTCTTTGATACGGCTACCTTTCCAGAACTGGTAGCCATCGTAGGCAACTCTACCTGGGAGGTCTTGCAAGCGAAAAAATCGCTGAAGGCTACCTGGGAAAAAGCTCCAGAATCTAGTTTTACACTAGCCGGGTTTGGCGGAAATCCCTCTCAGGTCAAAGTACCTTCAGGTCTAGAAAGTACGGAAATCCATCAGGCCAAAATGGTTGAATACAACAACAAACCGGGGAACATTCTTCGTAAAGATGGAGATCCCGAAGGAGCATTTAAGAAGGCAGCCAAAATCATTGAAAAGACCTACACAGCTCCTTTCCTGGCGCACAATACCATGGAGCCGGTCAACTGCTTTGCTCATGTGACGGCCGACAAGGCGGAAATTTATGGCCCTACCCAGGCTCCAGAATTCATTGTGGGTACGATTGCAGCTGCACTTGGACTTCCAAAAGAAAAAATCAGCATCAAACTGGCCCGCATGGGTGGAGGATTTGGCCTGCGAGCCTACAGTCACCACATGGTCGAAGCAGCTTTGATTTCCCAAAAGGCGGGAGTTCCCATCAAAATGGTCTACTCTCGGGAGGATGACATGACTTATGGAATCTACCGTCCAAGCTACTCCGCTACCTACCGTGCAGCTTTGGATGCCAACAACCAGCTAATTGCGCTTCATGTGAAAGCTGGT
>JBANGF010000067.1:0-5483 GCA_037975655.1 Bacteroidota bacterium
ACGAATACCAACAACATTCCTTGGGGCACCAAAGAACAAAATGGAGTAGGAAAGTTTAACGACTTTACGGATACCGCCTTGGCGGAAATCAAAAAATTGGGCGTGTCCCACATTTGGTACACGGGAGTTCCCCATCATGGGGTGATTGGTGATTTCCCAGAAATCGGCCTTACCTCAGACGATCCCGATGTGATCAAGGGGCGGGCAGGCTCTCCCTATGCGGTAAGAGATTATTACCAGGTCAATCCAGACTTGGCGGTGGATGTGACACGCAGAATGGAAGAGTTTGAAGCGCTCATTGCTCGCACCCACAAGCAGGGCATGAAGGTGGTCATCGACATCGTTCCCAACCATGTGTCTCGTCATTACGAAGGAAAAAACAACCCAGCTGGCGTCCTAGACTTTGGTGCGAAAGACGATACCAATCTGGCTTATGCAAAAAACAACAACTTCTACTACCTGCCGGGCAAGGCCTTCCAGGTACCTGCTCCCAAAAATGGCTACCAGCCTTTGGGCGGAGCAGCACATCCCTTAAGCGATGGAAAATTTGAGGAGTTTCCTGCCAAGTGGACCGGCAATGGTTCCCGACTTGCCCAGCCTGACTTTTACGATTGGTACGAGACCGTCAAGGTCAACTATGGGGTAAGTCCAGAGGGAATGAAAGACTTTGTACCCCTTCCTGAAAACGCCTCCACACTGGATATCCAAGCGCATTATGCTTTTTGGCAAGGGAAAGAGGTACCTGATTCCTGGATTAAGTTTAAGGATATCACCCAGTTTTGGCTAGCCAAGGGGGTGGATGGCTTCCGCTTTGACATGGCAGAAATGGTGCCCGTAGAATTCTGGTCCTACCTCAATTCCCACATCAAGATAAAGTATCCCGAGGCCTTTTTACTGGCCGAAGTGTACAATCCAAGCCTCTACCGAGACTACATCCACAAGGGCAAGATGGACTACCTCTACGACAAGGTAGAATTGTACGACACACTCAAGCACATTATGCGAGGCCATGGATCTACCGACAATTTGGTGCCTATCCTGGAAGGATTGTCAGACATCGAGCACCACATGCTGCACTTCCTTGAAAACCACGACGAGCAGCGCATCGCCAGTCCAGAATTTGCGGGCAATCCTTGGAAGGCACTGCCTGCCATGGTCGTATCCGCCACAAGCACCACTTCCCCAACCATGATTTACTTTGGACAGGAAGTGGGTGAGCCAGGTGCTGAGATGGCCGGATTTGGACAGCCCAGCCGAACTTCCATCTTTGATTACATCGGCGTTCCCCAGCACCAGAAATGGATGAATGGGGGAAAATTTGACGGAGGGCAACTCCCCGATAACGAAAAAGCGCTACGCAACTACTATTCGGAGGTACTCAACTTCACTCTTGGCAGTTCCGCGCTGATGGGGGCCTATCAGGATCTGCACCGCTACAACCGATCCAAAAACCCATCCTACACCGACAAAACCTTTGCTTACGCCCGCTGGGATGAGGGGCAGAAGTTGCTCGTTGTGACGAATTTTGACGAAACTCAGTCTGTGAATACCGTCCTCCACCTTTCTCCCGAACTCTTGAAAGCCTGGAACCTGAAACCAGGAAATCGGGAAATTCAAGAAGTCGTGTTTGGAAAGAAAACCACCCAACTTCGCGTAGATGCCCAAGGTGCGCAGATCGACCTGGTCCTAGGCCCTTGGGAGTCGGCTGTGTTTGAGGTAAGGTAAGGAATGCTTAATGTGAGATTAGGGAGTTAAGGCTTTAAACCTTTGGTGTAAATTTCCAACCGACCCCATCTTAAATCCCTGGTTTTGTTTAATTTAAAGTTCCATCTTTTCAGAACCAGGCATGTCTCCAACCGATAAACTCAATCGCCGAGAATTTATTAGTTCCGCGGCCACGATCGCGGCCACCATCTCCATTGTCCCCTCCTCCGTCATTGCCGGTACGGGACACGTACCTCCTTCCGACCAACTAACTGTTGCCAACATCGGTTGCGGTACGCAAGGACTGCGCGAAATGGGAGAACTCTTGAAAAATCCCAAAATCCGTCTCGTCGCCGTATGCGATGTGAATAAATTCTCTACCGACTACATCGATTGGTCCCCTTACGGAATCCGAAACGACATCCGGCAAACCCTAGGTGACGAGTCCTGGTGGGAAGGAAAGCCGGGCATCCCTGGAGGGAGGGACATCGGTCAGGAGTATGTGGAAAAATACTATGCCAAAAACAAGCCTTCCGGGCGATACAAGGGCTGTGCGAGTTATGAGGATTACCGGGAACTTTTCGATCAAGAAAAAGGCATCGACGCAGTAAAAATCATGACCCCAGACCATACCCATGCACCCATCGCCTTGGCTGCCATGGGTAAAAAAATACATGTAGTCACCCACAAGCCCATTGCCAATCGACTCCTTGAAGGACGAAAAGTGATTCAAAAGGCAGGTGATTCGGGGGTAATTAGCCACCTATTGGCCTGGTCTGATCGACCTGAGTTTCGTCAAATCAAAGCCTGGATGGATGCAGGCTTGATTGGGGACTTGCAAGAAATTCACAACTGGTCCTACCGCCCCGTGTGGCAGCAATGGACCAAGCGTCCTAGCGAAGTGCAAGCGGTGCCGCAGGGATTCAATTGGGATTTGTGGCTTGGGCCTGTTCCAGACATGCCTTACCACAAGCAGTACACGCACAACGTATTTCGAGGATGGTATGAATTCGGAGGAGGTTCGGTAGCAGATATGGGGCATTACAGCCTTTTCCCCCTATTTGAAACCTTGGGCATTGACCGCAGCCCCATTTCCGTCCGAGCCTATGGCACGACCACACGGGAAGAAGTCAATCAGGTCTACCAATGGGTAAAAAATGAGGTGGCCTTTCCTGCCAGTTGCATGATCAAGTGGAAATTTCCACAGCAAGCGGCTCTCCCCGCCTTTGACCTCTTCTGGTATGATGGGGGCATGAAGCCCTTTGCCTGCGAAGAACTCGAATCGGAAGGAAAAGACACTCCGGAAGAAGGATTACTCCTAGTCGGCAGCAAGGGAAAGATCTTGGGTGGCTTTCGTGGGGAAAATCCCGTGCTGCTCCCCGAAGGAACAGCCATGCAAGGCCGTGAGGCAGAACGAATCAATTCTCGTGAGGTAGATCGGAAAACCGACCTATGGGTGGATGCCATGCTCAACAAAGTGCAAACCCCTGGAAGTTTTACCCGTGCCCAATGCATTACCGATACCATCAACTTAGGAGCCATTGCGCTGAGAACAGGTAAAAAAATAGATTTTGATCCCGAAAAAGTTCAAATTACAAACGATACACAAGCCAATGCCTTTCTAACTCGAACGTACCGCCCAGGCTGGGAGATCTGATTCCTCTCTGCCCTTAACTTAAGTACCCGTTTCAAACCCAAACTAATCCCATGACTAGCAGAAGAACTTTTCTCAAAACTACAGGACTTGCCACCGCAGCCCTAGGACTCGGTCTCCCCTCTTTGAATTTTGCCCGACCTAGCGCAGACCTCCCCTTTAAGATATCCTTAGCCGAGTGGTCCGTCAATCGCCTACTCTTTTCCAAGCAATTGGATCACCTGGATTTTGCGCTAACCGCAAAAAAGCATGGCATCCATGCGGTCGAATATGTCAACCAATTCTTTTTTGACAAGGCACAGGACATGGCCTACTTGAAAGAAATGAATACCCGATGCACCAATGAGGGCATCACTCAGGTCTTGATCATGGTGGACCGAGAGGGCATGCTCGGTGCTCGCGATGCGGCCAATCGCGGCAAGGCTGTGGAAAATCACAAGAAGTGGATTGATGCCGCCAAATTCCTAGGCTGTCACACCGTACGTGTCAATGGCTATTCGGATATTTCCTGGTCTACCCGTCCAGAAGATGCAGCGGAAGCCTCCAAACTGGTGAGTGACAGCATCCACCAACTCGCAACTTATGCAGAACCCACAGGCATACATATCGTGATCGAAAACCATGGGGGATTCTCTTCCAATGGCAAATGGCTGGCTGACACCATCCGAAATGCGGACCATCCCCTGGCAGGAACACTACCTGATTTTGGCAACTTCCGCATCAGCACATTGGATGGAAAGCCTGTATCCTACGACTCCTACCGAGGAGTGGATGAATTGATGCCCCTGGCAACGGGAGTGAGTTTGAAACCAAAGGTCTGGGACGACGCGGGAAATGAGTCGGATTTGGATTACAAGCGCATGATGAAGTTGGTCCTATCCCATGGCTACAACGGCCACGTAGGCATTGAGCATGGCGATAAGGATCGAGAATGGGAAAGCATCGTAGCCATTCGTGAAATTCTTGAAGGATTGCAAAAACCGAATGCCTTAAAGTAAGTGATGCTCATTTTCTGCACCTGATGAACCAACAACTTGGACAACTTTCCCTTTTGGTGAAAGACTACGACGAGGCCATTCAATACTACACACAGACGCTAGGCTTCGACCTGTTGGAAGACACACCAATGACAGAAACCAAGCGCTGGGTGCGCGTGGCGCCCAAAGGCTCCAGTTGCCAGTTGCTCTTGGCAAAGGCTGCCAACGAAGCCCAACTCAGTCAGGTAGGTTGCCAAGCGGGAGGACGCGTCTTCTTGTTCCTGTATACCGACCATTTTTGGAGAGATTACGAGAACTACCGCTCCAAAGGGGTTGTATTTATCCGGGAACCGGCAGAAGAATCCTATGGAATTGTTTCCGTATTTTCGGACCTCTATGGAAATCTCTGGGATTTGATTCAGCCAAAGACCTCCTAAACTACCCCTATGGATTCACAAGCAAACAATCCCCTTCACGGCGTCACCCTAGCCGACATGGTCGCCCAACTGGTGTCCTTCTACGGCTGGGAAGATCTGGGTGAGCGCATCACCATTCGCTGCTTCACGCATGACCCCAGCATTGCCTCCAGCCTGAAGTTTCTCCGCAAAACTCCCTGGGCCAGGGAACGGGTAGAAGGGCTTTACCTCAAAATGCTACGGGATGCCAAAAAAGAAGGTGGACCCTTGGGGAATTGAGGATTCAACTAAAACCTTCGCGGTCTGGAAGACCAATGGAGATTGAAGTATAGCAAAAAAAACCTTCGAGGTCTGAAAGACCTCAAAGGTGGAATAAAAAAGCCCGCCCCGAAATTCTTCGGGACGGGCTTTTTCGTAGGGTTGGTGGTTTGGATTATACGTAGTTGTTGAGCATCACCGGCATCACGAGCATCAAGATGTCTTCGTTGGCATCCTGGGTAGCTGGCAAAATCAACCCTGCACGGTTGGGTGCGGAGAATTTCAAGCTTACCTCTTTGCAAGAAAGGTTGTTCAACATTTCTACCAAGAACTTGGCGTTAAATCCGATCTCGATGTCCTCTCCCTCGTGGTCGCAGGACAAGCGCTCGTTGGCTTCGTTGGAGAAATCCAAATCTTCTGCAGAGATCATCAACTCGCTACCGGTCAACTTCAAGCGTACCTGATGCGTGGTTT
>JBANGF010000077.1:0-5933 GCA_037975655.1 Bacteroidota bacterium
TCGAGATAAAATGTAGGGAAGGATTAGCGGACGAACTGTACATCCAAGTCAAAAATAGTGGACATTACGAATCCCAGTCTGCCAGCAAGCGCAAGGAAGAGGAAGGACATGGGATAGACAATACTCAACAACGCCTTGCGCTATTGTATGGCGATAAGGCAAGCTTTAGAATCTTCAATTCTGGAGACCAATTTGTGATTACTGAAATTAAAATTCCGAAACAAAGACTTACTTTAGACTAATTAACCCAATTGATATGAGAGCCCTGGTAATTGATGACGAACGCCTAGCCCGCAAGGAGCTAATCAATTTATTGAATCAGCTAGAAACCGTGGAAGTGGTTGGGGAGGCCGTGAATGTGGAAGACGCCAAAGAAAAGATTGATCAGCTTCAGCCGGACGTCATATTTCTAGATATTCAGATGCCTGAGAAAACGGGCTTTGATCTCTTGGAAGAACTGGACAATTTACCCCATGTCATCTTCACTACGGCCTACGATGAGTATGCCCTGAAGGCATTTCAGGTCAACGCACTTGACTATCTTCTCAAACCGATTGAGCCGAAGCGATTGGAAGATGCTGTGCTGAAACTTCAGGGGAAAATGGAGGGCATCGCCAAACGTGAAGAGCAGGAAGGACTTAGTAATTCCAAGAAATTGACCCTTGAGGACCAGGTATTTGTCAAAGACGGAGATCGCTGCTGGTTTGTTCGCCTTTCCAATGTGCGACTGTTTGAGTCGGATGGCAATTACATCAAGGTCTATTTTGACAACTTCAAGCCGATGATCCACAAGTCTTTGAATGCTTTGGACGAGCGATTGGATGAGAAATCATTCTTTAGAGCCAGTCGCAAGCACATCATCAACCTAGGCTGGGTGGAGGCCATTGAACCCTGGTTCAACGGGGGGCTAGTAGTCACTCTCAAAGGCGGGGACCGCATCGAAGTCAGCCGCAGACAAGCCGCACGGTTTAAGGAAATGATGAGTTTGTAATTTAACCTTTAAAGTGAACCTGATTTTCCAAAAAGTAAATCAAATGCCTTTTTCCAAAATTACCATTCAAGCGTCCGTATTAGCCAATCGAAAGAAGGCTTGGGTTTATTACACCGAACCCGCTCATATTACTCAATGGAACTTTGCTTCCGAAGACTGGTGCTGTCCTAAAGCTAGCAATGATTTGGTGGCTGGAGGGAAGTTTTCTTGGCGCATGGAAGCAAAGGATGGAAGTTTTGGCTTTGACTTCGAAGGAGTATTTACTGAGATTGTCCCACTCGAAAAACTCAAGTATGTGTTTATGGATCAACGAGAAGCTGAAATCTCATTTAGCGATTTGCCTGAAGGCACCTTGGTAAAGATTGTTTTCGATGCAGAAAATGAAAACAGTCTGGAACTTCAGCAATCTGGATGGCAATCCATTTTGAATAACTTCAAGATCCATACAGAGAAGGGTTAATTTTTTCTCTTGAGGACCACTCCTCATTTCACCAAATTACAGCAGGTCATTCGCCAAATTGGCAAGTTCCGAGCGTTCCCCTTTTTCCAGTTTCACGTGTGCATAGAGTGGATGGTCCTTGACCCGATCGATGAGGTAGGACAGTCCATTGGATTGGGCATCGAGGTAAGGGGTGTCAATTTGAAACACATCCCCTGTAAAGATGATTTTGGTATTTTCTCCCGCTCGAGAAATGATGGTTTTGATTTCGTGTGGGGTGAGGTTTTGAGCCTCATCGACGATAAAGAAAATATTGGAGAGCGACCTGCCCCGAATGTAGGCAAGTGGCTGGATGACTAATTTTTCTTGGTTGACCAGCTCGGTGATTTTTTGGTATTCCTTGTCTGTTTCCTTGTATTGATTTTGAATAAATTTCAAGTTATCCCAAAGCGGCTCCATGTAGGGGTTTAGCTTGGACTTGATGTCACCGGGGAGGTAACCGATGTCCTTGTTGGAAAGGGGTACAATGGGTCGAGCGAGGAATATTTGTTTGTATTCTCTCCGTTGTTCTAGGGCTCCCGCAAGGGCTAGCAGCGTCTTTCCTGTCCCGGCTACCCCTTGGATGGAGACCAGTTTGATGCGTGGATTGAGGATGGCATGCAAGGCAAAGGTTTGCTCGGCATTGCGGGGTTTGACATTGTAAGCCAACTGTTTGTCGACCCGAGTCAACACATTTTCATCGGCATTGTAGTAGGCAAGGACCGAGTGTTTTTGGCTCTTTAAAATGTAAAAGGCATTTGCCTTTCGTTTGCGATTGCCAAGAATCACCTTTGCCTCAATGGATCCACGTTCGTACAGCGTATTGATTGCAAGGGGATCCAGGTCTTCCAAGAGGTACTTGCCCGTATTCTCTAGCTCGACTATATTTTTGATTTTCCCTGTTTCGTAATCCTCTGCGAGGATATCTAGGGATTTTGCCTTCAGGCGAAGGTTAATGTCCTTGGATACGAGGATGACTTTTCGGTCCTTCTCATGCTGCTTCAGGTAAAGGGCGGCATTCAGGATTTTGTGGTCGTTCTTTTCCTCTCCGAATATCACGTTGGCATTCAGGTTGTTGTCTGGATTCATCAAGACCTTGAAGTTGCCCTTCGTTTTGCCATTCAGAGGAGTCCATTCGTGGATCATTTGATCTTGAGAGAGTTTATCCAGCAATCGGATAAATTCCCGGGCTTCAAAATTTTTGGTATCGTTTCCTTTTTTGAATTGATCCAGCTCCTCCAGAACAGTGATCGGGATGACCACGTCGTGTTCGGCAAAATTCATGATGGAGTTATGGGTGTATAGGATTACAGAGGTATCCAGTACAAAGATTTTCCGGTCTTTATCGGATTTGGCTTTAGGCATCAGCAGGAAAAGGATTGGAATGAACGTTTCTAAAATTTAGAAAAATATCTCCATCTCCTAGCCACTTTCTCCAATAAATTATGGTTAAGAAATCTAAAAGAATGAGTACTTGACTGACAATCAAAGGAATAAATATGTAGGTCAGAAAAAAATGGCAGCCATCTAGGTAGAATCCCCTTTTTTGTACAGGCAAATGGTAGAAAATGGGAGGAACTACTTAGTCCAGTAATGCGCGAATGTCATCATTGTCCAAGCTCTTCATAAAGCTTTCCTCATTACTAATCAGCTCCCCTGCAAGGGCAAGTTTCCGGTCTTGAAGCGCCATGATTTTTTCTTCTACTGATCCTCGGCTGATAAACTTGTAGATGATCACCTTATTTTCCTGTCCAATACGGTGTGCTCGATCGATGGCCTGGGATTCCACAGCAGGATTCCACCAAGGGTCGAGGAGAAATACATACTCTGCCTTGGTCAAGTTTAATCCTACCCCCCCAGCTTTAAGGGAAATTAAAAACACCTTGCAGTCGTCCTGGGTTTGAAATTTCTCCACCTGTCCCTGCCGATCTTTGGTAGCCCCATCCAGATAGGCATAGGGGATTTTTTCGCTATCCAAAAACTCCCGTACGATGGATAAGTGTCGAACAAATTGGCTAAAGACCAGCACCTTGTGGTTCTCAGAGATGGTCTCCTGGAGCATGTAGGTGATGTCCTCCAACTTGCCAGACTCTCCCGTGTAATCTTCACGGACGAGTTTGGGGTGATTGGCAATCTGCCGGAGCTGCGTAAGTCCTCGGAGAAGGGTAAACTGCTGACTCCCCCTGCCTGCACCAGCTAGTTCCCCGATGATTTTTTCTCGGTAGTAGCTCTTCACTTCCTCGTAGACTTTTTCTTGAGCAGCAGTCATGTCCGAGTATTTCACGTTGGTGATTTTCTCTGGGAGATCTTTTGCTACTTGAGATTTTAAGCGGCGAAGGATAAAAGGCTTGATCATGGCATGCAAGCGAGCCGCTTTTTCTCGGTCATGCTGCTTTTCAATCGGCTGTAGAAATTGTTTTTTGAAGACCAACTGGTTGCCCAGTAGTCCCGGATTTACAAAGTTCATCTGAGACCAGAGGTCCATGGTGCCATTTTCTACCGGGGTACCCGTTAGGATAAGGCGGCGCTTACTTTTCAGCTTATTGACAGCGGTAGCAATATTGGAACTCGGGTTTTTGATGGCCTGAGATTCATCCAAAATCACGTAGTTGAAGTAAAACTGGCTGAGCTGCTCGATGTCCATGCGGACGATGCCGTATGAGGTCAAGACCACATCGTATCCTCGAAATTTCCAGGGATCCTTATTCCGTTGCGTGCCTGAATACACTAAGATTTTAAGGTCTGGAGCAAACTTTTTGGCTTCCAACTCCCAGTTGTAAATCAGGGAGGTAGGCATCACCAGCAGAGAAGCAAAGCCATCGTTTTCCTCTTTTTCATAAGCCAAAAGAGCCAAGGTTTGTACCGTTTTACCAAGGCCCATGTCGTCAGCAAGGCATCCGCCAAACTGGTATTCGTTCAAAAAGCGGAGCCAGTTGTATCCGGCATTTTGGTAAGGACGTAGAGCCCCTTTGAAGGTAGTGGGCAGTGCATAGTCGTCTATCGCATCAAAATTACGAAGACGCTCTAGCTTCAAACTCAGGTTGAGGCGAATCAACTCCCCATTCTGTAGTTCCCGGGCAAAGGCTAGGTGGTGCTTTCGGAGCACCAACTCTTCGGCACTGCGTTCCTCAATGAAGTTGAAAAGTTCGGAATAGTTGACAAACCAAGAGGCGGGTATAACGGCAATTTCCCCATTGGGTAGCTCAAACTCATGCTTGCCTTGAATGAGGAGTTTTCGAAGCTTGGCAAAGGGAACTAGGTAAATGCCAAACTTGATCAAAGCTTTGACATCAAACCAATCGATATTTTCGTTGACTTCAATGGTAATTTGCGCTCTTCCGATATGGTAGGTTTTTCCATTGAGCCCTCCTTTTTGTACGACCTTAATCTTGTTTTCTAGCAGGTAATCCTCGTTGTTCCCCAGCCATTCAAAGGCCTGAGTTTTGGGAAGGGCGGTTTTACCATGTATGAATTCAAGCCCTTTTTTCTTCAGAATAGTCAGGTAGCGCTCCTCCAGTTTGGTGGTGCGCACCGTTTTGAAAAAGGTGAAATTACCGTCCTTTTCCTCATAGCGGCAGGAGTTGCCACTTCCTTCTCCGGCGTGGAGTAGGGTGCCAAAATCAAATTCTCCGTACTTAAATCGTGGCTCTAGAATGATTACATCTTCGGCTGGGGTGGAGATTTCCTCTCCAAAAAGAGTTTCTGTAGACACCCCACCTGGCAAGCCGCTTACAGCCAATAGGGCCTCTGGTGTACCTTGTTCGGTATGAATATCAAACCCTTTGGCCACTACCTCAAACTGGGTAATCAGGGAGGTGACAAACTTGCGGTAATATTCGGGCTCAAACTTTCGTTCGATCAGAATCGCATTTTTATTCAGAAAGGGCTGCAATTTTTTGCCATCAATCCCTTTTTCAAAGTGAAAAAGTTGCTGGTTCACGACTAGCCAGGCCGGCTCCTTGCACACCAAATAGCCGCCCTTGTGTTGCCAGTTTAGTTTTTGTCCCTGGAACTTGATTATAGGGTAGTACTGGGTATTGAATTCTCCTTTGTCGAAGTGAAACAGTACCGTAGCCGGTTCCGCTTGTACACTAATTTCTTTGCCGGTGGGGTTGCCATCCGAAGCGGTTTCAAACAAACGCTTCCCGATCAGTAAGGGCAGAATTTTGGCCCGTTTGATCTCCAAGTTTTTAAACAATAGCTCTTGAATCGTTGGGTCGGCGGTCTTTGGATCAAAAATTTTGCGGAGGAATTCTTTCGGTTTTAGGTTCCCTTTTTTCATGAAAGGTTTGACCACCACGTCTTGCTGCATGCTGTCCATCAGGCGGATCAACTCGTAATCTTGTTCCTCTAGTCCCGAATCAAATTCTTTGGCATTCGCAGAAATTATATTTTGATATTCGTAGGTTTGTCTTCCTTTGTTTTATATAGTTTCTATTTAATATTTATATTTTTAGGCTTAAT
>JBANGF010000118.1:0-10649 GCA_037975655.1 Bacteroidota bacterium
CTTTTCAATCGCCTGGTGGAAGAGCGAAAAGCCATCGAAGACAACCTTAGTGGCGTCACTCGAGACAGACACTATGGTCACGCCCAATGGTCTGGCAAATATTTCTCTGTAATCGATACTGGAGGGTACGTCACTGGATCCGACGACCTTTACGAAGCAGAAATTCGAAAACAAGTGAAATTGGCCATCGAAGAAGCAGACGTGATTCTATTTGTGGTCGATTGCCACGATGGACTAACGGATTTGGATGAGGAATTTGCCAATGAATTACGGAGCAATAAAAAACCTTTGTATGTGGTGGCCAACAAAGCCGACAACCAGGAAAAATCTTTAATGGCTAACGAATTCTATTCACTTGGCTTGACGGATTTAGAGATTTTCCCAATTGCAGCAGCGAGTGGAAGCGGTACCGGAGATCTTTTGGATGCCGTAATTACCCACTTTGAAGAGGATGGAGTAGAAGATCCAGATGCAGATATCCCGAAAATATCTATACTAGGAAGACCAAATGCAGGTAAATCTTCCTTCCTCAATGCCCTCCTAGGTCAGGAACGCTCCATTGTGACCAATGAAGCAGGCACCACGCGAGATGCCATCCACACCCGCTACAAGTTTTTTGGCAAGGACTTTATCATTACCGATACTGCAGGTATCCGAAAGAAAGCCAAAGTAAAAGAAGACATCGAGTTTTATTCAGTCATGCGTTCCCTGAGAACCTTAGAGGAATCGGATGTAGTCATCGTGATGTTGGATGCTACCCGAGGACTGGAAGCCCAAGACGTCAACCTGATCTCCTTAGCCATCAAAAATAATAAGGGTATACTCATCATGGTCAATAAGTGGGATTTGATCGAAAAAGATCATAAAACCATGAATAAAATCAAAGAGGACATGCTCGATCGCCTCGGAGAACACAAATGGATTCCAATTATTTTCACATCTGTCACCGAAAAGCAACGGATATTTCAGGCCATAGAATTGGCAGTAAAGGTGTATGAAAATAAAACTAGACGAGTACCTACCTCTAAACTGAATGATATCCTGCTACAGGAAATTGAAAAATATCCTCCACCAGCTTGGAAAGGAAAGTATATCAAAATTAAATACGTAACGCAGTTGCCTACCAAAAACCCAGTTTTTGCCTTTTTTTGTAACCTTCCCCAATACATAAAAGAACCTTACACGCGTTTCTTAGAGAATAGATTGCGAGAAAACTTTGATTTCGAAGGGGTTCCCGTAAAAATAGTTTACAAAAACAAATAAAAATTTTTGGTTACCACTTGCACAATTAAAATTAATACTAGTACATTTGTGTTGTAATTAAGAAAACCATAACAAATGAAAAAGGTATTTGCAATTTTCGCAATCGCTGGTTTGATCGCTACTGCTTCTTGCGGTGGAAAGTCAACTGAAGAGCAAGCTGCTGCTGATTCTATCGCTGCTGCTGCTAAGGCTGATTCTATCGCTGCTGTAGAGGCTGCTGCTGCTCAGGCTGCTGCTGACTCTGCTGCTGCTGCTGCTGCTGACACTGCTGCTACAGCTCCTGCTGCTCAGTAATCAACACCACGCGTGAAAAAATTAAGAGTTCCGATGGATCGGAACTCTTTTTTTATGTCTAAAAATGCCTAGACCCTCAACCGAACTACTTCAATTATTCCAAAAACATCTCCCCGAAAACGCAATCTCCTACTGCGTTCAACTTTGGGAGGTTAGTCCTTTCTATTTTTTTGTAAAACCACCAAGAAATACCAAACTGGGAGACTTCCGCTACAGAAAAGGCCAATCCATTCAAACGATCACGCTCAACTCCGACCTCAACTCCTATCAATTCCTACTCACATTCATCCATGAGGTAGCACACTTAAGAGCATTTGATCGCTTTGGGACTACTCACGCTCCTCATGGGTCCGAATGGAAGACGCTTTTTAAACAACTACTAGAACCGCTCCTCGTGGAATCTGTCTTTCCAAGAGACATCCTCGTTCCCCTAAAGCTACACATGCGAAATCCTTCTGCTAGCTCTGCTCGAGATCTTTTTCTCATGAAAGAAATGAGTAAATACGACTCAAAGTTGTCCGAACAAATTGGTTTTTTCTTAGCGGACATAGCCCCTCAATCCATTTTCGAACTAGCCGGAAGAAAATTTAGAAAAGGAGAGACACGAAGGACTCGCATTCTTTGCGAAGAACTTGCAACAGGTAAAAAATACTTGGTGTCTCGATTGGCTAAAGTGATTCGAGTGGATTAGTCCTTTTCTTCCCCTATCTGGTGCTCTGGCTGCGAAAAGTCTTTGGGCTGCGGTAAATCTTGTAGGGAATTTATCCCAAAATAATCCATAAATTTTTGAGAGGTACCATAGATCAAGGGCCTACCGACTCCATCGGACTTACCTTTGATTTCGACCAATTCCTTTTCCAACAACTTTTGGAGCGAATAATCACAAGATACTCCTCTTATTTGTTCCACTTCTCCTTTGGTAACCGGCTGCTTGTAAGCAATTATAGACAAAGTCTCCAATTGAGCCGTAGAAAGTCTTTTTTGAGAATGTTGGCGCAATAATATTTGAATGCTTGGCTGGTAAGCAGGCTTTGTCAAAAATTGATACCCTCCCCCCAACTTTTCCAAGGCAAAAGCGAACTCTTCACTTTCATATTTCTGTGAAAGTACCGCCAAGGCAGCATCAACATCCTTGCTTGGTACTGCTGCTCCAAACATTTCACTCAAGCAAGACACTATTTCTTCTACCCCAAGCGGTTCAGGCGCACAAAAAATCAAAGCTTCAATATGTCGATGGAGAAAATCCACGCTTACTTCTTAGCCAACTTCGCCTCAATGGAATGCATGGTATGCGGCACGGCCTTCAATCGTTCCTTGGAAATTAACTTACCTGTATCTACACAAACTCCATAAGTTCCATTTTTGATTCGAATCAAGGCATTTTCCAAATTGATGACAAACTTCTGCTGTCTTGCAGCCAATTGATTTAAACTTTCTCGCTCTAAGGTATCTGCCCCATCTTCCAAAAGCTTAGAGGTGGAAGAAGTATGATCCGTCCCACTGTCGTTCTTTTTACTCATGGTCTCCTTAAGTGAGTGAAGCTCTTCTTTTGCCAAGGCTAATTTCTGAAGAATGATTTCTTCAAATTCCTTGAGTTCATCTCTGGAATACGCGGTTTTTTCTTCCTTGCTCATACAGTTCCTAATTAGGGGTTCACATGTGGGACTAGTTTAAAAAATAATTCCCTAAAATACAGCAGTCTTTTAGAAAACCAAAACATAAGGGGGATTATCAATGAGGTGAAAGTCGTTGAATTTTTACCTTAATTGGAAGACTACTTACAATTGAGAAGCCACTACAAACGCCTTTTTGACCACTTTAATCCTACCATTCAAATCAAATAGTTGTGCAACCAACACGTAATATCCAGGCCGCACCCTACTTCCAGAAGCATCTGTTCCCGACCAGGAATATACACCTGAAGTTCCCAAAATTTGCTGTTGCCCCAGTACGGCTACTTCTCTACCTGCAGCCGAATAGATGGTAAAGCTCCCCACCCAACCTGCCTGCTCTAAAGAATAGCGCACAGTGATAAAATTTGGCCCACTGCTCCCCTCTGGATCAAATACTTGGGGATCTATTTGAACTGTATTTACATCTGTGTCGACCTCCACTGTGGTGGAGTTTTTTCTCCCCGGTGTCCCATAATCGGACGCACTAGACGCAGAATGCCAATTCCCAGACTCAAATGCAGCTGAAAAAGGAGAAATACGCTCCAGGGACACCCCTTTACTCGTAAGGAGCAAGGGATGATGCCATGACTCACGATAAGAAAGGGATTCAACCACCTGACCAACTGGAGAAATAAGTAATAAGGTGCCCCCACCAATAGGTAAGCTTGGAAGTCCTCTTACCTGCATCATAGTGCCAGTAATAGACTGTGGATAGGTGAGTCGCAAGCGATCCGGATCTGTACTCAGCGCCAAAAATCCTTGAGGCGGTAAAATTTGACCCTCCTCTCCAAAAATTCGTGCTTGTTGCGGAGCGCCTTCGCCCTCACGGGTAGCTAGCGCCCATCCTTTCAAGGAAAGGTATTTCTGGGAACTCGTATTGTGTATCTCCACAAACTTGGGATCTCCAGGCCTTGGATCTACCAAAAGCTCATTTAAAACCAGTTCACCCGAGGCAGGCTCCTCCCCTAAAATCAGCGAGGTTTCAAATCCTCCCGGCTCACCTACACATGGCTCCAGAGCGGAGACCTTCAATCGATAGAGTAGACTCCCCTTGGCTGGAGCAAGTAGGGAAATACCTATCCGCTTGCCTGAACCAAAAACCCAACTTGAATCCATAGCCAATTCAGGAGTAAACACGAATGGAGCAACTCCTATCTTGGGTAGTATCGCCTGATTTAACGAAATGGTGATTTTTTTTGAATCTGTAAACCAACTTGCATCCACCTGAAGAAGTCCTGGATCCACCTGCCGAGCATAGTTTGCATTTTGCGCTCCCGGCGTCCCTCGTTTCAGATCCTTAGAAGGCCCCAACAAGGACGTCCCCTCACATCGGTAGAAAGGATCAGACAATTCCAGACTATACCCTCCATTGGCAAACTCGGTTCCTCCCCAAGTAGGGGTACTGTAACTCAACTGGTCAATAAATTGCCCTGAGGGAGAACGCAAGCGAAGGGTAGTTCCAGAATTGGAAAGTACAGGCCAGTCCTCGATAGGTACCACCCTCCCGAATGGCCTTAGAAGCCCAGCTTGCAAACTGGGGCACAAGATGACCCATTCCCCAGGGGCAATCCAATACGGCGGCAATACCACCTGCGCTGTGGACGTGGAAAAGATGAGTCCATCCAAGCGCAACTCTTTTTTTAAGGGATTCATCAACTCCACATATTCCACAAAAGGTAAATCCTGATCCTGACGAGGAGCAGCCATTACCTCGTTGATGACTAGAGATTTGGAGTCATAAGCGCTGGGGTCGGTATACCTAAACTCCACCAGGGTGTCAGCCAAAATATTACCGTGTAGATCTGGTACTTGTCGCACCGAGAGGCTATACACTTTTTCTTCCACCAAGTCCACTTCAAAGGCCAATACCAACACAGAATCAGCTAAGCTACGCGTCTCAATAGGCTCATTCCCTGCCAAAGAGTATGCTGGCGGCAATCTCGAAAAAACCGGATCTACTGGCTCGGAAAAAGTAACGACCACTTCTTTTTGTGCATAACCTTTAACTCGTACTATGCGAGGGGCTACCTCATCCACTACACGATCTTCCAATCGAAATTCATCCATCACCCATCGTGCTGCACTTCCCGTACCTGCACCAATCCCTACTTCCAAACTCAAAAATACCTCCTCCAGGCCGGCAAATGAAGCAGGCACTTCCAAATCCACCTGATGAAAGGCCGTCGTGGCATTAGGGAATTGATTGACATCACCCACAGGCATCCGTTCTTGGTAATTCCCTTCCAAAGTCCTCGACCAAGAAGCATACACTAGCGCGGGACGCGTTCCCGTTCCGTTTTTCAGGGTTTTCGCCCAAAAAACAACTTGTGGATTACCCATCCCCTTAGGCTGAAGGCGCACCCATATTCGTCCAGTAAAGGTGCTGATGGGCTGAATGGCCAAAGCAGCAGAGCCATTGACACCTCCCGTAGGGAGTCGAAAAATTCGGGAAGCAGTGCTCCGGAACTCATTGGCATACCATCCCGGCAAGAAGGATTGGGGATAGGAAACGTTAGAAAAAGCCCCTTCAAAATCTTGGTGCTGAGCCAATGCTGGGTGAAAGGAGAAATGGAAGAGGAGTCCTAGCAGGAATCCTGCTACTCTAAAAAAATGATTCATGGCTAAAAGTTTAAAAAGTAAGGGAATATACTTAGAATTTTTCAAAACCAAGACGTCCTAAATATGTTTTGGTAAAGCCCTCGTATTTAGGCATGAATCTGTATTTTTGTCCTCTCAAAACCTTCAAACCCATATCCCATGAAACTTGCTGTCGTAGGCGCCACTGGACTAGTAGGAACCGAAATCCTGGAAGTACTTCAAGAACATCAATTTCCATACACCGAACTATTGCTGGTAGCATCCGCTCGTTCCAAAGGAAAGGAGATTGCCTACAACGGCAAAAATCACGTGATCATGGATCTGGAAGAGGGAGTTGCCGCCAAACCGGATATTGCCATCTTCTCAGCAGGTGGAAGCACTTCCTTGGAATGGGCGCCTAAATTTGCTGCCGTAGGCACAGTTGTTATCGACAACTCCTCTGCCTGGCGCATGGATCCCAGCAAAAAATTGGTCGTTCCTGAAATCAATGCCAAGGAAATCGGTCCAGCCGATAAAATCATTGCCAATCCCAATTGCTCTACCATACAGATGGTCCTGGCACTAGAGCCTCTACGGCAGCGCTACGGCATCAAACGCATCGTGGTCTCAACCTACCAGTCCGTGACCGGCACAGGTAAAGCCGCAGTGGATCAAATGATGGCCGAACGCGAAGGAAAAACTCCCGAGATGGTGTATCCACACCAAATTGACCTCAACGTCCTTCCGCACATTGATGTATTCCAATCGAATGGCTATACCAAAGAGGAGATGAAAATGATCAACGAAACCAAGAAAATCTTCAGTGACGACTCCATTCAGGTGACCTCCACGACAGTTCGTATCCCAACCATGGGTGGACACTCTGAGGCGGTCAATGTGGAATTCAAACAAGATTTTGACTTGGCTGAGGTGAGAAGTTTACTTGAAAATGCACCTGGGATCATCGTGCAAGACGACCCGGCCAATTTCATCTACCCCATGCCAATCACTTCCCACAAAAAGGATGAGGTGTTTGTAGGTAGATTGCGTCGAGACGAGTCCCAGCCCAATACACTCAATATGTGGATTGTAGCAGACAACCTTCGTAAAGGAGCAGCCACCAATGCGGTTCAGATTGCGGAATACCTACTAGCACACAACCTAGCCTAATGAACTTCAGCGAATATCATAGCGCTGAATTCAGACAATTTGTGCAGGATCATCTCGAGGAAGATCCTGCACTTTTACTTTTTAAGTACCAGGGTAAAGTTGGGTTTGACCTCAAAGTGGCCGTACAGCAAATTGCTGCCCGACAGAAAGCAGCTAAGAAATTACCCACTTGGTCGAAAAATCTCAATCTCCTCTTCCCTGCCAGTATTTCAGTTGAACAAAGTTCTTCCGAGCAAACAGCTGCTTTCAAGGCTGAAGGCTACAGTGGCAATAGGATGATTGACCTTACCGGAGGCTTTGGGGTAGATTTCTTTCACTTAAGTCAAGGATTTAAAAAAGGGGCGTATTGTGAGCAACAGGCCGAACTTTTCCAGATCACAAGGCATAATTTAAGTGCTTTAAATCCAGGCAAGTTCGACTTTATAGAGGGCGATGGAATGGATTTTTTACGCAAATCAGCACAGCACTTTGACCTAATTTATGCAGACCCAGCACGTAGAGGAACAGGCAACCAGAAATTGTACAAGCTCCAAGATTGTGAACCGAATGTCGTAGATGCATGGACACTTTTGCATAGCAAATCCGATAGGATTCTCTTAAAGGTTTCGCCCATGCTGGATTTAACTCAGGCTTGGTCCGAATTGCCAGATATCCAAAAAATCACGGTGGTATCGGTCCGAAACGAAGTCAAGGAGCTACTCCTCCATTGGAATAAAGCCGATGAAGGAGCACCAAAAATGATTTGCGTCGTTGATCTAGAAAGTGGATTGCCCCCATTTGAGTTTGAACCCAGAGCTGAAGAACAAGCGAATTCCAAGTTGGCTGAAGCAAGTAAGTACCTGATTGAACCCCTAGCAGGAATTCTCAAAGCAGGTGCATTCAACTTGTTTGGAGAGCAATTTGGCCTCAATAAATTGGAGAAAAACAGTCACCTCTACACCTGCGGGTCTTTTACGACGGGAATTCCAGGCCGAGTCTTTGAAGTACTTCAAGAAATCAGCCCAAAAAAGCAGGAGATTAAGGCTCTATTCCCTTCAGGTAAGGCCAATGTGATCTGCCGCAACTACGTGACGGGAGCCGAAGAACTCAAGAAAAAATTAGGTCTGAAAGATGGTGGGGAGGATTTTTTGATCGGCACCCAGACGACGACTGGTGTCAAGTTGTACTGGTGTAAACGAGTCCAATAAAAAAAGTGAAGGTCAATCCTTCACTTCTTCGTAGTCTACGTATTCTCCACCTTCAATGTCTTTCTTCATTTTTTGAGGAGACTTTTTCGGAATAAAATCCACATTTACGCCATCTCTTGGTCGTTGTGCCTGTTGTTGGGCACGCTGCTGATCCATGGCTGCCTCATTGACTCTTCGGGCCAATTGTGCCAGCTTAGACCGCAGAAAATAGCGGAGCAACTGTCCCAATAGCCAGCCTAAACCAAGAAGGATGAATAG
Organism: Bacteroidota bacterium; assembly: GCA_037975655.1. Taxonomy (GTDB): domain Bacteria; phylum Bacteroidota; class Bacteroidia; order Cytophagales; family Cyclobacteriaceae; genus Algoriphagus. The sequence goes on from JBANGF010000118.1 coordinate 8,423, forward strand.
TATTTTAAATGCAGTACCCAAAACTTATTTTTTTAAGAGCGCTTACTACTTACTCAAGTAGATGTTTCGCTCTGCGTAAATTTTCAAGAAATAATCATCCATCAAATCATCAATAAAGTAGATAGCCTCCCCTGTAGACTTCATTTCAGGCCCTAGTTCTTTGTTGACATTCGGGAATTTATGGAAAGAGAACACTGGCTCTTTGATGGCATAGCCTTTCTTTACAGGCTTGAAATGGAAGTCCGTCACCTTTTTCTCTCCCAACATTACTTTTACGGCATAGTTGACGTAAGGTTCTTGGTAAGCCTTGCAAATGAAAGGCACGGTACGGGAAGCCCGAGGATTCGCTTCGATCACATACACCTTGTCATTCTTAATCGCAAACTGGATATTGATCAAACCCACAGTTCTTAGGGCCAAGGCAATTCTTTGCGTGTAGGTTTCAATTTGTCGAATGACCAAATCCCCCAAATTGTAGGGAGGCAATACCGCATAGGAGTCGCCAGAGTGAATCCCAGCTGGCTCAATGTGCTGCATAATCCCGATGATATAAACATTTTCTCCATCGCAAATCGCATCAGCCTCTGCCTCGATCGCCCCTTCCAAGAAGTGATCTAGAAGAATCTCGTTGTTTGGAATGTCACGAAGCACATTGACCACATGCTCTTCCAACTCTTTCTCGTTGATTACAATTTTCATCCCCTGTCCACCAAGCACGTAACTAGGTCTTACTAGCAGAGGGAATCCGATGGTTTTGCATAGTTCGAGCGCTTCGTCAGTATTGTGGATGGTACCAAACTCAGGGTAAGGCACGTTATTTTCCTTCAAGAGCGTAGAGAAAAGGCCTCTATCTTCAGCCAAATCCAAGGCTTCGTAACTCGTTCCAATAATTTTGACTCCATACTTGGATAGTTTTTCAGCCAATTTCAATGCCGTTTGACCTCCAAGTTGTACGATCACTCCCACTGGATTTTCATGAAGGATTATTTCGTAGATATGCTCCCAGAATACAGGCTCAAAGTAGAGTTTGTCGGCCACATCGGGATCCGTGGATACTGTCTCCGGATTGCAGTTGATCATGATGGTTTCGTAGCCGCATTCCTTGGCTGCCAAAACCCCATGCACGCATGAATAGTCAAATTCGATGCCCTGACCAACGCGGTTGGGACCGGAACCTAGGACGACCACTTTCTTTTTCTCACTGCGGATGGATTCATTTTCATCCCCAAAAGTGGAATAGTAATAAGGGGTCTTTGCGGCAAATTCTGCCGCGCAGGTATCCACCAATTTGTATACCCGCTTGATTCCCATTTCCTGGTAGCGCTTATGAAATACATCACTTTCAAGACAATCTAACAAATGGGCGATTTGACGATCCGCATAGCCTTTCTTCTTGGCCTCATCCATCAATTCACGGGGAATGTTATTGAGTTTGTACTTACTAATCTCCGCTTCCAAGTGAATTAATTCTTCGATTTGCTTCAAAAACCACTTGTCGATCTTAGTCAAGTCGTGAATGGTACGGAAGGAGATTCCCAATTTGAAGGCGTCGTAAACATGAAACAATCTGTTCCAACTTGGATTGGCTAAAGAATACAAGATTTGCGATTGATCCTTCAATTCTTTGCCATCAGCGCCCAATCCATTTCGCTTGATTTCGAGGGACTGACAGGCTTTTTGCAAGGCTTCTTGGAAATTACGCCCAATGCCCATCACTTCTCCTACTGCCTTCATGGAGAGCCCAAGTTTGCGATCGGCACCCTTGAACTTGTCAAAGTTCCAACGAGGGATCTTGACAATTACGTAATCAATCGAAGGCTCAAAATAAGCCGAAGTAGTACCAGTGATCGAATTGGACAGTTCATCCAAGTTGTAGCCGATGGCCAACTTCGCCGCCACTTTTGCAATGGGATATCCTGTGGCTTTGGAGGCTAAGGCAGAGGAGCGAGATACCCGAGGGTTGATCTCAATGCCAATGATGGTTTGGTTGTCTGGACTGACCGCAAACTGTACGTTACAGCCCCCAGCAAAATTGCCTATGCTATTCATCATGGTGATGGCATAGTTACGCATGCGCTGGTACACGGTATCCGGTAGGGTCATTGCAGGAGCTACCGTGATGGAGTCACCTGTATGCACCCCCATGGGGTCAAAATTTTCGATGGAACAAATGACAATCATGTTGCCAATGTTGTCTCGCATTACTTCCAACTCGTACTCCTTCCAA
>JBANGF010000121.1:0-3306 GCA_037975655.1 Bacteroidota bacterium
TTATCGTCTATGGTCATGCCATCAGACCCCATTTCGCAGAAAAGGGTTTTATTGGTCAAATACCCGTCGTCTTGTATGTCGTACTTCCAAGTTTTGGATGCTCCGATATCGGCCACATAAAGAATCTTTCCATCGGGAGTTCCAATGATCCCGTTGGGTTGCGTCAAATCTTGAGTAACCCTAAACAACTCCGTTCTATCCTCAGAGAGAAAATATACGTGCTGTCCATCCTGTTGCATTTCTTTCCCACGAATCCCTTCCCAATAGGGTCTGGGATACAAAGGATCGGTAAAGTACAGCCCTCCACTAGGTCGAACCCAAACGTCGTTGGGCCCATTCAATTTTTTTCCCTTAAAAGAAGTGACCAAGACTTTTTCCTTTCCCGATTGCATGTCAAATTCTATCAATTCATTTTTTAAATCGGCCGCCGCTATCACTTTTCCATCCAATTGAACAAACAAACCGTTAGATCTGCCGGTACCTTCTTTGACCAAGGAAATTTGATTGCTATTGGCATTCCATAGGTAAATTTTATCATTGGGTTGGTCAGTAAAATAAATATCTCCAAAGCGGTTCACAGCAGGTCCTTCGGTGAAAGAAAATCCATCTTTCACTTTTTCTAACTGAGCGCCTTTGACTACAATACCTCGCTTGTCATCAATTTGTGCGAGTAGACTGTAGTGAAAAGACAGGAAGGATACGAGAAATGACAATAAAGAGAAGTAAAATTTCATGGGTGAGGATATTATTTTCTATTCATAACTAAAACGAGTTTGTCCAATTCAGGACTGTAAGCCATTCGACTGATGCCTTGATGACTTGAAGATTCAATTTTTCCAAGAGATTGCCAATCAGAATCCCGAATATGTTTTAAAAACACTTCATTTCCTTTAGACATAATAAGGTGGTTTTTATCTATCCAAATGAAATCCTGGGAGCCAGGAAGGGTCATTCCATACGATTTTTTTTCTCCTGATTTTAAGTCTACTGAGGCCATTTCAAAAGCCTTTCCTTCCTGGCTTTCCACCGTTATTTTTCTATTCAAATAAGAAATCTCAGCGGTAGAAGGCCTGCGTCTTACGGTTCGACCAATGTCGGTATCTAAGGTATCCACTTTTCCTTTTCCACGAACGTAGATCAAAGAATTGGGATCTCCCAATAAAAAAAATGCAGCTTTTCCCTCAAACCAATCGTAATATCCTACAGGAAAAATATCTTCATACAATAACTCGGGGGCTTCACCCGTAAGGGGATATAACCACAGCCTTTGGGTACCACCAGGTTCAACCACAATAGCTGAAAAATAGGATCCACATTCGGTGAGGCTAGGAGAATATTCACTCCGATCTGGAGTTTGGGTGAGGTTGGTAAATCTATTGGTTCGAAAACTGTATAAGATGATGTCGTGATTTCCCTTTTCATCAGCTGCAGAAAATACCAATTCCGAATCGTTGATAAAACTTGGCTGGTTGTCGTATTCAGGTCGGTTGGTAAGTGTAAGAAGCGATTCGGGTAAGATGCGCAAGGCGCTACCTTTTCCTTGAGTATTCACCACCAACAGGTCTGTTGACGCCTGGGCTATTGCTAAACAAGTACTTAAGCCTTGGAAGGCAAGTATGAATAGAAGAATTTTTTTCATGAATTGGGTATCTCAAGCAACCAATTTAAGAATTGTGGGTTAAATAGGAGTGGAAAAATTAAAACTGTACTCTGACATTTTTTTTGATGATTTGCGGGCCTGTCAAGATCCTTTAGCTGATACCGCAGTGGAAAGTCTACTACATCATCCAGAATGTATTTCCATAATTAACTCTTGGGAGGTAATACCTTCTCAAGTGCCAGAAAATTTTCCAGGCCCTCTGCAGTTATTTTTTCAATTTTATCTCAACCATGCCAAAATAAATCATGAGCCCTATGCCGTCATTTCCCAACAATTTTTTGGTAAAAAAGGTGGAATCTATTTGGGTATGTTGGGCTGCTATTCCTTGCCCTATTGCTATGCTTTTGCCCATGGAGCCGAAGTTTTGGTCCGTTCCACTAGGATCATCCACCAGATAGGAGAAAGACTAGGCGAAACAACGCAATTTGTATTGGCCTTATTTCGACCCAAAGCCTTTTCAGCTCAGGACGAAGCATTTTTGATTTGTGCCAAGGTGCGCTTGATTCATAGCTTTAGTAGATTTTTTATTCGAACATATGTTAAGGACTGGGATCCTTCTTTTGGCAAACCTATCAATCAGGAGGACCTGTTAGGAACAAATCTGGCCTTTAGCCATATTGTATTGAGAGGGCTAACCAAAATGGGGATACCTCCAAGCTTAGAAGAGCATGTTGCCCTTCTTTCTTATTGGAAGTATATTGGAGAACTGCTGGGAGTTGATACTCGAGCATGGCCTGAGAATCCAAAAGAGGCTTTTGAATTGGATAAGTTGATACGAAAAAGGCAGTTGAATACTTCAGATGCTGGAATCCATTTGCTACACGCTTTATTAAGCTATTACGACCATTCCTTGGAAGACCCATTTCTTCGAAATCAGATGCCTTCTATCGTTTCTTTTTTCTTGGGAAAGGAGGCCAGTGCTGCCTTACAATTACAAGGAAATCCTTTTATTTCAGGAGAAGTATTAGGTCAATTTTTTCAACGTTCAGGCCCAAAAACAACCGCCTTACGTTCAGCCTACGATGGAATCAAAAAAGAAGTGGATCATCAACAAAGAAAACAATTTGGAAAGGTACTCCAACTGAATTTACCAGAGGTAAAACGTTCGTAATCGTACATTTTCATGTTCAGAATTTTGACAATAAGTTTACCAAAAAACTACCTCAAGGCTCCTGAAACAAATTTCTTGATTTGGCATCATTTTCGTAAATAGATAACGTAATGAGGAGTCTATCGGAAAGAATGAATCAATTGCCCCTGGAACTTATCTTCTGGATGGGAAGCATTGCGGCAATTCTTACGATCAATCCTGAAGTCGAGGCATTTAGTATTTGTCCATTACACCAGATGGGCCTGGATTGGTGTCCAGGATGTGGATTGGGACGAGCAATGAAACTCTTGGCTAGCGGTGAGTTTCAGGCATCCTGGAGACTTCATCCTGCAGCAGGACTGGCTTTTGGAGTTATCTTTCATCGTATTTGGGTATTAGTTAAACAATTAAAACATCGCACACACTATGGCTAACGTATTGAGGCATCTTCCTGAATTGGAAGGGATGGAATTGGGTTACATTCAGGGATTAATGAAGAGTATGGATGAGGAGGAAGCATCCTTATTTGCCCAAGTTTACCGTGCAAGACGAAAAG
>JBANGF010000161.1:0-3663 GCA_037975655.1 Bacteroidota bacterium
CCAAGCGGTGTACCAAAAGTCAGCTATCATCTTGATGGAGCGTTTCATCTGCCTTTCCACTTGCCCATCTAGGGCAAGGGCGTAGGCTTCTGTAAACTCCCGGGAATACACGCGCACCGTCTGTCCGCCTCGTTCCTCGTAACTGTACTTTTCGCTCGCAGGAACTTTCTCAGTTACTAGTTTTTCAAATTTCAGGACTGAATCTACTTGTGCATGCGCTTGGTACACCGCCTCCCAAAGGGCTTGTTGGGGGTCCATGACATAGCTGGCTTTGCCCACCCAGAAGGAGTAATTCTTGGCCTGCAGCTCTGGAATCCTGCTTTCCCAGAATCCATGGATGCCTGTCTGTCCGCTGAGTTGTCCATTGTAGTTTTGGGTGGTATGCAAGGGCACATTCAAGTCCCCAAGGTAATGGCCAAGATCTGCTGACAGGCGTAGGATCGCGGCTTGATCCTTTGCTGCAAAAGCTTTGGTCAAACTCAGAAAAGTGAGGTAGGTAGACCAAGGCCCAATCCCATGAGCTCGCAGGGAGTCTTCCGGATACTGTTCCAGCGCGGCTGCCCAATATTTTGGAAGCAAGAAGCGAGCGCTATCCCCGTAATGATCCAGGTCGATGTAGTGTTTTTCAGCTTCCCCCTTGACGGCATAGCGCCTTCGGTCGGGATTCACCGATTTTTCAGCGAGGTAGGCAAGCTCCTTCTTGTACAGGGGCAGCATCTCGGGAGGGAGGGAAAATACCGCCTGTCGATTAATCAAGGCATGTCCAAAAAAGCCCCAAAAGGGTATTGGAAGGAGGTAAAAAAGAAAGGATACGAAAGAAAAGTTTAAAAAATACATGGTTGAATCTACTGTGTTTTTTCCAATAAAAAGTGCCTAAATTCCATTTTTACGAACTTTTTTTCATTCAATTATTAATTTTTTTCCTAATGCCCCAGCACTTGTCAAGGAATGTTTAAAATTCCTTTGGCAGAATTAATTATTTCCAATAACTTTGCATTCCCGTTCAAAATAGGACTCGGACAAGAATTAGAAAATTAACTAGATATGGCAAATCATAAATCAGCTCTAAAGAGAATTCGCGCCAACGACGTAAAGCGTTTGAGAAACAGATATCAGGCCAAGACCACCCGTACTTTCATCAAAAGATTGAAGGCGGCTACCGATAAAGTAGAAGCGATGGAGTTGTACAAGAAAGTTTCTTCCATGTTGGATAAACTGGCTAAGAAAAATGTCATTCATAAAAATAACGCAAACAACAAGAAGTCAAGATTGGCTAAAGTGGTAAGCGCTTTGGGGTAATTTATCCCATCAGAAATAAAACCCTGCCTTCAAGCAGGGTTTTTTTATGTCCTATTTTTCCGTAGGTTTAATTTACTTTTTTAACTGCCACATGGATACCCACTCCTCCCTTAGAATTATTGAGTTGGCCGAAGCAGATCGGCCCCGTGAGAAGGTTCTCCTCAAAGGGAAGGCAGCTCTCTCGGATGCAGAACTTGTCGCCATCCTCATTGGCACTGGTACCGCGTCCTGCAGTGCTGTTGACCTAGCCCGTCTGTTGCTTGCCTCGGTAGGGAATGACCTGGGAGCTGTGGCTCGGATGTCTATAGCAGACCTTACCCAATTCAAAGGGATAGGGGAAGCCAAAGCCATTTCGATTGTCAGTGCCTTGGAACTGGGTAGACGTAGAAAAGAGCAGGAACTGCCCAAGCGTGAAAAGATTACCAGTTCCAGACAAGTCTATTTGCTGATGCGGCCGGATTTGCATGACGAACCGGTAGAGCAAGTTTATTTGCTTCTGCTGAATCGAACCAATGGTTTGATCAAAAAGCAACGCATCAGTCAAGGAGGAATCACAGCATCCATAGTCGATCCTAAGGTGGTCTTCAAATTTGCTTTGGAACACGGAGCGCATTCCCTAATTTTGGTTCACAATCACCCCAGCGGTAACCTAAAACCTTCCGAGGCGGATCAGCGCCTCACCCAACGCATACAGCAAATCGGAAGGGAATTGGAACTACCATTGATTGAACACCTCATTTATACCGATCAGGGATACTTTAGTTTTGCGGATGAAGGGTGGATGTAATATTGGGTATTTTCTTTCGCAGGGATTCAAACCAAGAGTAGCGAAGGGGAGTTTGAATAGTTAAAAATAAAAGCACACGTGAAATCAAGTCATCTTCTCCTTATTGTGGCATCGCTGGTGGTCTTGGCCGCCGTTGCCTACATGTTTACCGCTGCCGAGAGTCCGGAAGATTACCAAGAAAAAATAGAAACTGAGCGGGAGCGCCAATTCAAATACATCCGATTCAATGTCGAGTCCCCCTTGACAGAGGAGCAAAAACGAGGATTACAAAGCTTAAAATTTTATCCCATCGACCCAGCCTATCGGGTCAAAGCACGCTTGCTCCCCATCGAAATCAAGAAAGTTCGGGAGGTGCCTTTGACAGATGGAAGTACCGAGCGCTACTTGGAACATTCCTGGGCAGAATTTGAGTTGGGCGGAAAAACCAACAAAGTCCTCCTATTACAATCCCTGAGTGAATCCGATATGCGCAACTTTTTCTTGGCCTTTGCAGACGAGACCTCAGGCAAAGAAACCTATGGGGGCGGGCGCTACCTGAATGTTCGCCAAGATGGGAAAAACAGCATTACCATTGATTTTAACTTGGCCTTCAACCCCTACTGCGCCTACAATCCTGACTTTGCTTGTCCGTTGCCTCCTCGAGAAAATATCTTGGGAATTGCCATTCCGGTAGGGGAGAAAAATTACGATTAATGCCCAAGGCTCAGCCAAATCTTTTAAATTTGTAACTTACCCATAAGGTGCTTACGCACCTTTTTTGCTAGCCTAAAAGGCAGCTCACCCGTTGCTATGAAAATATCGATCAATAGACTCAAGGAGTACATCCATTTGACTGAAAGCCCAGCCGAAATTGCGTCGCTACTCACCCAATCCGGATTAGAAGTAGAGAGCATTGATTCTTTTGTTTCTGTACCCGGAGGCTTGGAAGGGATAGTTATTGGAGAGGTGTTGACCTGTGAAAAGCATCCCGATGCGGACAAGTTAAGTTTGACTACCGTGGCAATTGGTCCAGACCAGGTTTCTCAGATCGTCTGTGGTGCTTCCAATGTAGCGGCAGGTCAGAAAGTGGTGGTGGCTACCGTCGGAGCCACCTTGTACCCAAGTAATGGAGAGCCTTTTGAAATCAAGAAAGCCAAAATCCGAGGACAAGTTTCCGAAGGAATGATTTGTGCCGAAGACGAAATTGGAATTGGCACTTCCCATGCGGGGATTATCGTGCTGGACACGGACCTGCCAAACGGGACTCCTGCTTCGGCCTATTTTGAAGTGACCCAAGATCAAATTTTAGAAATCGGGCTTACGCCCAACCGCGCAGATGCTGCTTCCCACCTTGGCGTGGCCAGGGACTTGAAAGCCCTGTTGCGTAGAGACTTGTGTTTGCCCGAGGAAAAAGGACTACCCGTAGAAGCGAAAGGCCCTGCAGTGCAAGTAGTCGTAGACAAAACGGAGGATTGCCCTCGCTACGCAGGGGTGGTCTTGACGAATATTCAAGTAGGACCTTCCCCACAGTGGATTCAGCATTTTCTGCGCTCCCTGGGCTTGGAACCGATCAACAATGTAGTGGACATCACCAATTA
>JBANGF010000163.1:0-3587 GCA_037975655.1 Bacteroidota bacterium
AGGGAAAATGGGCTTTGAAGACGTCACCGTAGCTTCTGGCATTTATTCCAGCATCCTTGGCTTTGGATTGGGCGTAGCTGCCGAAGATTTTAATGAAGACGGGTGGCTTGACCTTTACGTATCCAACGACTTTACAGAAAACGATTACCTCTACCTCAATCAGCAGGACGGTACGTTTAAGGAATCCTTGGCTGAGATGATTTCATCTACCAGCCGCTACAGCATGGGCAACGATGCCGCAGACTTAAATGGAGATGGCTTGCCCGAAATCTTTACCACGGACATGCTTCCTGAGAACCCTGAAATTTGGATGAAATCCGTGGGGGAAGACAAGGCGGAAATTTACCAGATCAAAAAGCAATACAATTACCAAGACCAATACGTTCGCAACCACCTACAGGTCAACTTGGGAAATGGAAAATTTGCAGAAGTAGCCCTATTCTCTGGAGTGCATGCTTCGGACTGGAGTTGGTCGCCCTTACTTTTTGACATGGACAACGATGGTCTCAAGGACATTCATGTGAGCAATGGGATTGTGAAGCGACCCAACGATTTGGATTTTATCCAGTATTCCCAAGAAGCCGATGCAAGTCAGCCCCTAGAAGAACTTAGAAGAAAGCAAATAGAACTTCTGCCTAGCTTAAAGATTGCCAATTTTGCTTGGAAGCAGGTAGGAAATTTACGTTTTGAAAATCAGGCCTCCAGCTTAGGCTTAGGTCAAGAGACGTATTCAAACGGATCTACCTATGCAGACTTGGACAACGACGGTGACTTAGATTTGGTACTCAATAATTTGGATCAAGAATCCTCTGTGTACGAAAATCGAAGCGAACGCTTAGGCCATGCTTTCGCATCCATCTCACTCAAACAAGAAGGGTTCAATAGGCAAGCCCTCGGAGGACGTGTACAGGTCTTTGCAGGAGGAAAGCAATGGTCGCAGCGAGTGAGTACGAGCAGGGGATTTCAATCCGGACCTGAGGCCAAATTGATTGTAGGATTGGGGAAAGTTTCGGCTATTGACTCCGTGCTGGTCACTTGGCCCAATGGGGATAGGGAAATATTTTTGGACATATCCTTAGGCCAAGCCACGGAAGTGGAAAAAGGTAAAGGTAAAATGACTGCTCCTCTGCATCCCGCAACTCAAGCCAAGGAAATGATCCCTCCTCAATTGGTCTGGTCCCACGAAGAAAAAGATGAAGTGGACGAGCTCAAGCGGGAGTACTTGGCTCCAAAGAGTTTCACGCGCATGGGTCCTGCAGTAGCGGTGGGAGATGTCAATGCAGACGGATTGGACGACCTGTACTTGGGAGGTGCCATGGACCAAGCGGGATCGCTTTATGTCCAAAATTCCCAAGGGAATTTTGACAAAGTGGATAACCCCATGTTTGACCTCTTGGCAAAAGCAGAGGATGTGGCAGCCGCTTTTGCTGATTTCAATGGGGATGGATTGGTGGATTTATTTGTTGGCAGTGCTGGCAATGAATACGAATCGGGCAACCTCTACAATTTTGATCGCATATTCTTCGGAAACGGAAAAGGAGAGTTTCAGTTTTCTATGAATTCTCTGCCTCCCATAGGAGAAAATACTTCCTGCGTAGCCGTCCATGATATAGACCAAGACGGAGACCTAGATCTTTTTGTAGGGAGTGCTGTACGCTCAGGAGACTATGGAGCCAATCCAAAAAGTAGCTTATTGATCAACCAAGGCAATGGAATGTTTAAGGACGAAACTTATGCCTGGCTGGGAGCCAATTTCCAAGGCGGTATGGTCAATACTGCGGTTTGGGCAGACTTAGATGGAGATGGCGCCTCTTCCCTTCTACTCAGTGGGGACTGGCAAGGGATTCGGGTTTTTGACCTAAAGGGTAAGTCCTTGGTTGAAACTGTTCCTTCAGGGCTTGAATTCAGCTCCGGCTGGATCAATGTAATTAAAGTATCAGATCTCAATGGAGATGGCTTGCAAGACCTCTTGGTGGGTAACCTAGGGGAAAACAGCAAACTCAAAGCAAGTAAGGAAAAGCCCGTCTGGCTCTATCATCATGATTTTGATGGAAATGGGCAGGCAGATCCCCTGATTTTTCATTACATGATCGAAAAGCTAGTGCCCTTTGGAACCAGAGATGACCTGATTCGACAAATCCCTAGCCTGAAGAAAAAGCATACTTCTTATGCCGAATATGCAAAAATTGGCAGCCCTGAAGATCTTTTTTCAAAAGAGTTGCTCGATCAAAGCAGAAAATTACCTGCATTTGAATTTCGTTCAGGAGTTTATTTTCAAGAGAGTAAAGGAAAATTTACATTTGTTCCTTTTCCCGATCAGGCACAATGGGCACCTATTTTTGACATAAGCTTGGGCAAGACGCCAGGGCAGGTCTGCCTAGGAGGTAATTTTTCTGGATTTCGAGCTGACCTTGGCAAGTCTCTCAACCTCCCCCCTCTTTCCTACCTTTGGAAGAATGGGGCTTGGGTACCAGTCCCAGTACAAGCCAGCGTGCAGGGGCCTTTGGAATTGAGAAGTCTTCTTCCCCTACGGATAGCTCAGCAAGATTGGATATTGGGTATTCGAAATGGAAGCACTCCCGTATGGATTCGCTAATTCCTTGCTTAAAATCATTGGTGTTTGCGTAGCTAATCCTTAATTTTGAAGTAAACTATCCTTGACCGGTGAGGGCCAGTTATTATTCTGCACCTTTACTTACCCAAGTACACCATTATATATCCATCATGAGACTATCTAGAGTACTTCTTCTTGCCTTAAGCCTCCTAGTCATCTACTCCTGCCAAAAGAAACAAGACTACTCTCAAGTCATCAGCGATGGTACGTATTTCCAGGGAGCCCAAAACCGAATTACAGAAGTTATCATTCACGATATTTTTTCGCCCCCAGTAGCGGCAAGAATTTATTCCTATTCCTCTTTGGCCGCTTACGAAGTGGTAGCAGCCACTGATCCAGAAAATTATGTTTCCTTGATGGGACAACTCAATGGATCGCAGCCCATTGACCTGCCAGTACCTCAAAATATCTATCCTCCCTTGGCTTCCTTAGCAGCCTATTACCATGTAGGTACTGCCCTGATTTTTTCGGAAGAAAAAATGCACGAGCATAGAGATGCTGTATTTGCTGAGCTCAAAAAAAAGGGAATTCCAGAAGATATTTTTGAGGCTTCTGTAGCTTATGGACAAGTAATTGGGGAAAGAATTCGGGATTATTCCAAAAAAGACAATTACCACCAGAGTCGTTCCTTTCCTAATTATTCGGTATCAAACATTGCCCGTACCTGGCAGCCAACCCCACCTGCCTACATGGAAGCAGTAGAGCCCCATTGGAATAAGATTCGACCCTTTGTATTGGATTCTGCGGCCCAGTTTAAGCCAGGTGCTCCACCCGCATTTTCCACGGATCCAAATTCGGAGTTTTTCCAAAGAGCCAAGGAAGTGTATGAGATTTCTCAAAGCATGACTTCCGAGCAAAGAGACATTGCTAATTTTTGGGATTGCAATCCCTACAAAATGAATGTCAAGGGTCACGTGATGTTTGCTACCAAAAAAATTACCCCTGGTGGGCATTGGATGGGAATTGCTTCCAT
>JBANGF010000221.1:0-2531 GCA_037975655.1 Bacteroidota bacterium
AGGAAAGCGGCTGGCTCCCGATAGCCGGGAAGCTGGGCAATATTTTGCAAACTGGGCTCGATCACCACAAAGTTGGGGTAGGAATTGACCCGCATGGAGGCTGCCATCTGGGCTTCGGTAAAAGTTTTGCCCATAAATTGAAAGCTTCGTTTGGTATCTTCTGCATTGAGCTTGACCGCATAAAAATTCTTTTGAAAATGCGCAATCACCTGAGGATCGGTAAAGGTGTCCTTGTCCATCTTTTTGCACCAGCCACACCAGTCGGTGTACACGTCTACCAAGATCATCTTTGGATTTTTTTCATTGGCAGCGATGGCCTCCTCAAACTTCATCCATTGGATCTGGTCTTGGGCTTGGAGGTTCAGACTGAGCAGAACCAGGAGCAAAACGAGTGATAATGCTTTCATATCGGTGTTTTCAAGAATCAAACGCAGGGGTGGAGCGGGAAGTTCCACGCAGACCCAAGGGCCAATTGCCCTTAATCAAGGCACTGCTAAAGAAAAAGGCGCCAGCCACGGCCACCATCATGCCTGCGATGGAACTATCGATCCAGTAGGCAAGATAATACCCTAAAATGGCAATTAAAATTCCTAAGGCTGCGGTGAGGCGTAGGAGTGGCATCAAATTCTTGGTCCAGAGGTAGGCCGTGGCTGGGGGTACCACCAATAAGGCTACTACCAAAATGGCTCCCACGGATTCAAAACTGGAGACGGTGGTGTAGGACACCATGCTCATCAAAGCCAGATTTACTCCCTTGGAAGGAATGCCAATGGCGGAACTAAAAGACTCGTCAAAGCTGGTTAGGGACAATTCTTTGAAGAGCAGGTAAATAAATCCAGTGACCAAAAAAAAGTTGAGCCCAGCCAACCAGGTAATTCGGGGACCCAAATTGATTCCATTGGGAGTGATCCAGAGGTCAATGGGTAGGTAGGCGATTTCCCCATAGAGTACGCATTCCTGGTCTAGGTCTACCTTGTAAGCAAAGAGATTAATCAGGATGATGCCGATGGCGAAAAGGAGCGTGAAGGTGATACCGATGGAGGCGTCGAGCTGCACTTTGGCTTTTTTGCGAAGCGCATCGATCATCAGCGTGGAGAGGATTCCGAGTAGACCTGCTCCGATGATGACCTCCAAACTGCGCTGGCTTCCCGACACGAAGAAGCCAATCACAATGCCAGGAAGTACAGCATGGGAGATGGCATCCCCGGTCATGGACATTTTGCGAAGCAGGAGAAATACACCCAAAAAACCACAGGAGATCGCAATCAAGGCTCCGGTGAGGATAATTAAGAGGGCATTGGTATCAAGCGTCATGGGATTCTCGAGGGATAGTTTCTTGGTGAGGATCTAGGGTAGGGTAATTGAGACGCTGTTCAAGCAGGGATTCCAATTCGGGCGTCAACAAGTGCTCCATTTGTTCGGCGGATTCGTGCACGTGGTCCGGAGCAATGTTCATGGACTCGTTGAGGTAGAGTTCCCAAAGTCGGTGGAGTCGGACGATTCGCATCGCATCGGAAGTGCCTTGTGGACTGAGTCGAACACCCTGGGGAGCTTGAATCACTAGGCCTTGCTTGGTGAGTACCTGCAAAGATTGGGCGATTTCCTTTTTGTGAAAAGGATAGAGCGCATAAATCTCATCTAAGCTGAGCCATTCTTGATTGGCTTCCTTGGCTTTGAATAGCGCCTTCATCAAGTGATCGCGGTGTGTCTTGTGCAAATAGCTGCGACGAGCAAAGAACCGTCGAATCAATCCGCTTTTTGGGGAGAAGATAAAGGAGAGCAGGGCAATCAAAGAAAGGAAAACCACCACCCAGGGTCCTGTGGGCATCTGTGGGAGTACAAAGGATACGTAGGTGCCCAAGATCCCCGAAAGGATGGAAAAGAATGCAGCTAGTAGCAATAGGGGCTGTAGCCGATCGGTCCAAAAGCGTGCCGCAGCACCTGGAGTGATCAGTAGTGCAGCCATCAAGACCACCCCAATGGCTTGAATGCCAATCACTACGGAGAGGATGAGGAGTACATTGAAGACAAAGCGAATGCCATGCATCGGAAACCCGATGGCCTTGCCAAATCCAGGATCAAAGACCATCAAACGAAACTCCTTCAAAAATAGACTCAAGACCAGCAGAATGGCTAAGGACAAGCCTCCGTAAAGGAAAAGGTCCGCTTCCGCGATTCCGATTGCATTTCCGAAGATAAAGGAATTGAGGCCCGCCACCTCAGGATTTCCTGATTTTTGAATGGCGGTCAAGGCTACAATACCAATTCCAAAAAACACGGAAAGGATGCTGGCGATGATGCTATCCTCACTCAACTTCGTGTGTTGCTTGAGCCAAGAAGACAAAAAGGTAGCCAGCGCTCCTGACAGGAATGCCCCGGTGACGATGTAGCGGGGATCCTTTTCTCCAGCCAAGACAAAACCCAAGCAGATCCCTGGAAGTACCGCGTGGGAGATGGCATCACCTAGTAATGCCTTCTTGTCCAAAAAGGAGAAGGTCCCCACATAGGCTGAACCAATCCCCAACAGGGTG
>JBANGF010000322.1:0-11039 GCA_037975655.1 Bacteroidota bacterium
GCCATGCGGGTGGACATGATTGTGGTCGCCAGCTGCCTCATCGACTTTATCTTACAACATGTCCAAGTGGGAAGTATTCGCTGCTCCCATTATTCCTTAAAAGAGGGCGCGGTATCCCGAATGCTCTCGGGGGAAATAAACCTCTGAGGCCGCCCTCATTTCCACTTGAGTAAAGCTAGCCCATCGCTGATTTTTTAAAAGAGCAAAGGAATACACCCTGCCTCTTGATTTCTATCTTTGCAACATACTTTATCGCGATTTACCACAGCAGCCATGCAACAATTCTCCTACGATCACTTGTACCGCTTCACCTACGACATGCTCCTCAAGATTGGCTGTCCCGAATCGGATGCTCATCTGGCGGCAAATGTGTTGCTTTCGGCAGACCTTCGCGGAGTAGACAGCCATGGAGTAGCCCGACTCAGTGGCTATGTGCGTCTATGGGAAAAAGGAAGAATCAATGCAACACCTAAGTTGCGGGTGAGCTACGAAACCCCCTCCACTGCCGTAGTAGATGGGGATGGGGGCTTGGGCTTGGTGGTGGCACCTTTTGCCATGAAAGTGGCTATGGAAAAAGCCAAGCAAGTAGGTACAGGCTGGGTATCCGTCAAAAATTCCAACCACTACGGCATCGCTGGCTACCACGCCATGATGGCCTTGGAGGAGGACATGATTGGCATATCCTTGACCAACGCCAGTCCACTGGTGGCCCCTACCTTTTCCAAAGAGCGGCTGCTTGGCACGAATCCCATTGCCGTGGCTATTCCAGCACGCGAGGAACCTCCCTTTGTGGCAGACATGGCGACTACAACGGCCGCCAATGGAAAATTAGAAATCCTGCAGCGCAAAGGTTTGGATACCCCTAGCGGCTGGGTGCAGGACAAGTCTGGAAACCCCACTACCTCGGCCAATGGAGTAAAAGATGGGGGGGCTTTGCTTCCATTAGGTGGTGACCGGGAGCATGGCTCGCACAAAGGGTATGCCTTGGGTGCAGTGGTAGACATTCTCTCTGCCGTACTTTCCGGTGCCAATTACGGTCCTTGGGTTCCTCCCTTTGTAGCATTTCTCGATCCTCTTCCCAACCTCGTTGGCGAAGGGATTGGACACTTTTTTGGTGCCATGCGGGTAGATGCCTTCCGACCAGCTGAAGAATTCAAAGGACATATGGATCAGTGGATCCGTAGATTTCGTTCCGCCGAACCTACTCCAGGTCATGATAAAGTATTGATTCCTGGAGACCCGGAGAGGGAGCTCGAACTGCTCCGGAAAAAAGAAGGGATTCCTTTACTAGATCCTGTGATCCAAGATTTGACCGAGTTGGGAAATAAGTTTGGGGTCAGCTTTTAACTTTCTGCTAAAAAGGCCCAAGGACTTCAAGAAAAAAATTGAGAAAACTGTTTTTCGGTTTCTCTCCTCACAGAAGTGTATTCCTCCCTTTTTCTGCCTAACTTAGTACTTAGGTCTTTTTTTATCCCTACCCATGAACCGAATCACGCTTATCCTTGGCTGGTTATTGACCTGCATTACCCTCGCAGGCTGCAGCCCCAAGGCCACCTTTCGCATATTTGACAAGCCCATCACCTGGAATGCCGAACGCGAGCAACTTTCCCTCAACTACCTTAAAGAAAGGCACGGATTAATTCAGCCTACTGCCACCATCACTCCAAAGATGGTAGTCGTTCATTGGACAGCCATTCCCAGCATCGAAGTGACCCATGATGTATTTAACCCAATTACCCTGGGTGGAAGAGCAGACCTTACAGGAGCGAGCAACTTGAATGTTTCCAGCCAATTTTTGATTGACCGGGATGGGACAGTTTTTCGATTACTACCTGAAACCACCTTTGCGCGGCATGTGATTGGCCTAAATTACCTCGCCATAGGGGTCGAAAATATTGGAAGTGACGACATGCCCCTCACCAAAGCCCAACTTGAGGCCAACGAAAAACTCATACGTTACCTGAAACGAAAATACCCTATCGACTACGTGATTGGCCACCACGAATACCAACGCTTCCAAAAAACAGAGCTTTGGAAAGAGACAGACCCCAACTACCGTACCGTAAAATCAGATCCCGGAGATGGCTTTATGAATCGCTTGCGAAAAAAATTGACTGACCTAAACTTAAAACCGCTTCCTCCGCTTTGATTGCCCTATGAATCTGGTCCTCAAGTTTACCATATCTTTACTTCTTTTACTCGTCTTTTGGACAGGCAGTCCTGCCCTACAATTGGATTTGCCAGCGCCAAAAACGAGCGCTACACCACCCGATAGTAGTTCTTTAGCAACCAACGAGGCTTCCTTTGTGACCATTCCCCATTCGCTCCCCGAGATTCCTCGAGAATTCAGAGGAGTGTGGATCGCTACTGTTGCCAATATTGACTGGCCGCTCTCCCCCACAGACCCCTGGGAAAAACAAAAAAAGGACTACCTCGCGCTTTTGGATTACTACAAAGGGCTGCATTTCAATGCGGTTATCGTCCAAATTCGTACGGCAGGAGATGCTTTTTACCCCACAGACCTAGCTCCTTGGTCCAAGTACCTCACAGGCCAACAGGGAACAGCACCCAAAACCCAGGAGGACCCCCTGACTTGGCTAATCGATGCCGCTCATCAGCGCGGATTGGAATTTCATGCCTGGCTCAACCCCTACCGTGCCACCATGGACCTGAATACCGCTGCACTAAGTCCAGAACATGACTTCAACACCCATCGAAAATGGATGCTCAAATACAGCACCAAGTGGTATTACGATCCAGGTCTACCCGAGGTGAAAGCACATTTGCTCAAAATCATTGACGAGGTAGTGGAAAACTACGACATTGATGCCATCCATTTCGACGACTATTTTTATCCTTACCGAGAGCCCAACTTGGAGTTTCCAGACCAAGCTTCTTATGCAGCTTACAAAAAGCCAGGCCAATCCAAAGAGGATTGGAGAAGGCAAAATGTGGATGAACTCATTCTAGCACTCAGCCAAACCATCAAGAGCAAAAAGCCTTGGGTTCAATTTGGCATCTCCCCATTCGGGGTGTGGCGCAACAAAAGCAAAGATCCGAAAGGTTCCCCCACCCAAGCTGGACAAACCAACTACGATGACCTATTTGCAGATGTGTTGCTTTGGATGAAAAATGGATGGATTGATTACCTGATTCCTCAACTCTACTGGAGCATGGAGCACCGTCTTGCCTCACACCGCATTTTGGCCGACTGGTGGTCCAATAACAGCTATGGAGTCCCCATTTACTTGGGCAATGGCCCTTACAAGATTCGAGAGGATTCGGATGTGGCTTGGAAAGAGCCCAAGGAACTCATCAGCCAAGTACATTACGGAAGGACCTTGCCTCAAATTCAAGGCAATGCCTTTTTCTCGGCCAAATCCATGTACCAAAAGAATCAGGACATCGCTCAACTCCTGAAAAAAGAGGTGTACGACCGTCCGGTATTGCCTCCTGCTTTTGAGCCCAAAACTTCGGTGCGAATCAACGCCCCACAGGTTTTGGATCTCCAAAATTTGGCGACAAAAATCCAGCTCCAACTCGAAAAGCAACTGGACTCAAGCATTCGCTATGCCCTCGTTCAAGGCGGAAATGACCTGAACAGCATTCATCAGGCCCCCTTGCACAAGGTTTGGGTAGGAAGTAGCCAAAAATCCAGTCTAGACATCCCACAACTAAATAGCAACTACCTGGCCATTCGCTGGGTGGATAGCTATGGCCGAGTGATTCAAAGTCAAGTGCTCCAACTCACCAAACCTTCGCGTCCATGAAAGACATGCTCGTTCGCCTCCTAGAACTTCCTTCAGGCGCAGCACTGGAGCAACAGCTTTTGGAAAAGGAAAAAATAGTAGTGCGCAGAGCGATCGCACCAGAAAAGCACTTGGTCTGTGACTGGGTCATGCAGGCCTTTGGGGCTTATTGGCATTCGGAGGTGGAGGTGGCCTTTTCCCGGCAACCCGTATGCTGTTGGATTGCGCAGCGGGGCAATGCCATTTTGGGTTTTGCCTGCTACGAAAGTACGGCTCGGAATTTTTTTGGCCCCACAGGCACCTTGGAGTCTGAGCGAGGCAAAGGCATCGGCAAACTCCTGCTCCTAAAATCCCTAGAGTCCATGCGTGAAATGGGCTATGCCTATGCTATCATTGGTGGTGTTGGACCAGCAGAATTCTATGAAAAAGCGGTTGGTGCAAAAATCATCGAAGGCTCAGAAATCAGCATCTACCAACACTTACTTCGCAAATCATGACCCAAAGCTCCTCCAAAAACCCTTGGCTGTGGGTTCCCACGCTCTACCTCACCGAATCAGTCCCTTATGTGCTGATCATCACGGTGTCGGTCGTGATGTACAAAAACCTGGGCATCTCCAATGCGGACATTGGGCTATATACCTCCTTCCTCTACCTGCCTTGGGTGATCAAACCCATTTGGAGCCCAATTCTAGAACTGTTTGGTCACAAAAAGCAATGGTTTCTTAGCATGCAATTGATCCTGTCACTCGTGTTTTTGGGGGTGGGGTTGACCACCGGTAGTTCGCATTTTTTCACGCTCACGCTCGCTTTTTTTTGGATGGGTGCCTTTGCCTCTGCTACCAATGACATTGCTTCGGATGGGCTGTATTTAATTGCCTTAAAACCCGAGCAGCAAAGTTTTTTTGTAGGCATGCGCAGCACGTTTTACAGGGTAGGCATGATTACCGGTCAAGGCTTGATTGTGATTGTGGCCGGCTTTTTAGAAGAGAAGTTTGCCGATCCTACCCAGGCCTGGTCTTGGACCATGCTGGGTGTGGGGGGCTTGATGCTCGTGCTGACAGGGATCAATTACCTCGCTACACCCAAGGTACTGGAGGAACGCATCGCCAAGGAAGACCAGCCCAGTTTTGGGAAGGTGTTTTCCACCTTTTTCACGAAGAAAAATATAGGACTATCTCTAGGCTTTGTACTTCTCTACCGCTTGGGAGAATCCCAACTCGTGAAGATGGCCTCGCCCTTCTTTTTGGATGAACGTGTCGATGGAGGCTTAGGGTTAAGTACCACCGAAGTGGGATTTATTTACGGCACGCTAGGGGTGATTGCCTTATTGGTTGGTGGGATTTTGGGAGGCATCTTCATCTCCCGAGATGGATTGGGCAAGTGGATGATGCCCATGGCCTTTGCAATCAATGCGCCGAATATCGGCTACGTGTTTTTGGCATGGCTTCAACCAGACAACGTTTACTTTGCGGCCTTGGTCGTTGTGATTGAGCAGCTCGGCTATGGTTTTGGCTTTGCTGCCTTCATGGTGTTTTTGCTGTTTCTGGCAGAAGGAATTTTCAAAACGGCCCATTATGCCCTCGCCACTGGATTTATGGCCATGGGCATGATGCTTCCCGGCATGTTCAGCGGCTACGTGCAGCAGTGGCTGGGCTATCCCGGATTTTTCGTTTGGGTGGTGATCGCTACGATTCCTGGATTTGTGATGGCGTATGTGGTGAAGTTTCCGAGGGAGTTTGGAAAAAAAGTACTAAGTACTAAGTACTAAGTACAAAGTATGAGTTTGAATTAGGACGCGAATCTTCCTTGCATGTAGCAGCCTGGCTTTTTACTAACTGCGGGACATTTTACTTCGATGAAATCTTTTCTTGATACTTGATACTTGATCCTAGGGACTTTCTACTCCCTAAAAATCGAATGTCGATAGAAGAAGGAAGAATTTCGAAGAACCTACAACGACACGAACATGAATAAAAATCAAAAAATTGCGCAGCTGTTTTCTCCTGCGGCGTTTATTCACGATACGGAAGAAAATTACCAAGCCATCGAAACCCTGATTCGCGAGCAGGAAATCGGGGGACTGACTTTTTTTCACAGCAGGCATTCTGCAGCAGCCAACTTTGAAAAACGAGCGGAGGTCCTGGATGTGAGTGGCACGTTTGAAAAACTAATCGGACTAATCAACCGCTACCAGCAGGTCTCCAAAATTCCCTTGCTGATCAGCATCGATGGAGAATATGGTCTTGCGATGCGTGTGGAAAATACACCCCAATACCCCTTTGCCATTACCCTAGGTTCCTTGAAAAATGAAGCCGAAAAGTGGGTGACGGAAGTGGGCTACCGCATGGGCTTGGACATGAAGCGCTCCGGTATTCACCTCAACCTTGCCCCTTGCGCCGACGTGAATACGAATCCAGACAATCCGGTGATTGGCTACCGCTCTTTTGGGAATCAGACGGAAAAGGTATCCCAACTGGCCTTTGCTGCCTATTCAGGAATGAAAAAAGCGGGAATCGGAGCTTGCCTAAAGCACTTTCCCGGACATGGGGATACGGCCACGGACTCGCATCTGGGCTTACCCATTTTGCATAAAAGCAAAGCGGAACTGGAAGTGGAGGAATTACTTCCCTTTCAAGTGGGCATCAATCAGGGCGTGGAACTAATCATGGTGGGGCACTTGGCTGTGCCTGCCCTCACTGGGGGAAAAAACATTCCGGCCAGCATCAGCCGAGCATTGATTACCGACTTGCTCAAAGGAGAAATGGGATTCAAAGGCCTCGTCATCTCTGATGCACTGAATATGAAGGCCGTGGCCAATCTGTATCCCGAGCCAGGGGAACTCGAATGGCAGGCTTTTCATGCAGGGAATGACATCCTATGCTTCTCGGACCATGTGAAAGAGGGCATCGAGAAAATTGCCCAGAATGCCTCAGATTCAGAGATACAGGTTGTTTTTGAAAAAGTGATGGGGTTAAAAACCCGCTTGGGTGTCCTAGAATCCCAACCAATAGCAGTTCCTGCCTTCGACTGGGAAAGCCACTCCCAACTGCAAAAAGTCTTAGCAGAAAACTATGTATCTGTCATCTCAGGCAAAATTGATTCGGCAGCGCTCCAGGAATTAGCAAAAGCAGGAAAACTGGGTTACCGGGAATTTTTCACGGCTAGTCCAAGTCTCTTTTCGCAAAAGGTGGATCTTCGATTCTCCTCAATTGAGAAGGCAGAAAAAGTGATGTTGGCGGTATTTGTACCTAGTCACAAGCCCTTGAATCAATTTGGAATGGAGCAACCCGTTTTAGATGAAATCCTAAAATTAGCGAAAACCAAGCCCTGCATCCTGGTTCATTTTGGCAATCCTTTGGCGCTCAAACACCTGGGCAACTTATCCGATTTTGAAGCAGTGATCTGTGCCTACCAAGGATTTACTGAGACCCAGGTTGTAGCTGCAGCAGTCCTAAACTGAAGGTAAAAGAGCATTCGCTGCGATTGTGGGAAAAGAAAAAAGCTCTCCACCGCGGCGGAGAGCTTTTTGTTTGATTTCCATATCCACCCTTGAACTTACTTCAGCACATGGTGCGCCAAGACGCGCTGTACTTCGTAGACGTTCACGGATTTGTTGAACTGCTTTTTGATGCTGGGATGCACCTCGCTAGAAATCCAAATCTTTAGCTCTGCATCCAAATCAAAGGTACCTGCGGTCTCCACGCTGAACCTGGAGATACTCTTGTAGGAGATGGAAGTGTATTCGGTTTTACTCCCCGTAATCCCTTGAATATCTACCAAAATAAGTCGCTTGTTGGTAAAAATAAAGGTGTCTCGAACTAGCTTGAACCCGAGCTCAATCTCTTCTCCGGTAGTAAGCAACTCCCCATATTTCTTTTGAAGTTCTTCTTGGCTGACCGCCCCCGCATTCCC
The DNA here is from genome assembly GCA_037975655.1 of Bacteroidota bacterium. Taxonomy (GTDB): domain Bacteria; phylum Bacteroidota; class Bacteroidia; order Cytophagales; family Cyclobacteriaceae; genus Algoriphagus. The sequence goes on from JBANGF010000322.1 coordinate 7,662, forward strand.
CAATAGTGCTGAAAATAATCCCATATTGATTTTTTAAAATGAACGACTAATTAAATCCCTGTCCAAGCCGAATTAGCTTGCTGTGCAGGAAGACGAAAACTATACTCCAAAGGTTTTTTGTAGCCCTCAGGAAAAGTGGACACAGTCTCAATCTTCTACCGAGAATCGGTAGTCGATGGTATGCGTGTAGGTTTCCCCAGGTCGAAGTACGGGGCTTGGAAAGTTGGGGTGATTGATCGCATCGGGCCAATTTTGAGATTCTAGACAAAAGCCCCAATGGGTATCGTAGGTTTGGCCCCCTGCACCAGGAAACTTGCTAAGAAAATTGCCGGTATAAAATTGAACGCCCACATTGTCCGAATACATGTCCATTACTCGACCACTTTCCGGATGACGCACGCGAGCCACTTGCTTCATTTCGGGTGATTTTTCCCTTTTGATCACGAAGTTGTGATCAAAGCCCCCTCCATTGGCAGCGATTTGGTCTCCCAAGATTTTTGGCGAACGAAAATCAAAGGGTGTACCTGCTACATCCTTCACCTCTCCAGTAGGAATCAACTCCTCGTCGATAGGAGTGTAGGCGTCTGCCCAAAATTGAATTTCGTGATCCAAGGCATCACGCTTCATGCCTCCCAAATTGAAGTAAGTATGGTTGGTCAAGTTGACCAAGGTGGCTTGATCGGTGGTCGATTCAAATTTGATTCGGAGCGTATTGTCCCCATGCAGCTCCATCCAGAGCGTCGTCTGCAGGTTGCCAGGATAGCCCTCTTCCCCATCCGGGCTGAGGTAGGTCATCTTGACCCCAACAGCATTGTCCGTGGAGTAGGTTTCGGGTGTCCACACCTTCTTGTCAAACCCTACCTTTCCTCCATGCAGGTGATTGTCCCCATTGGTCTTGGCCAAGTCATAAGTCTTGCCATCTAAGTTGAATTGGGCATTTGCAATGCGATTGGCTACTCTTCCTGCAGTCACTCCAAAAAAGGGATGTTCTGTAGTGAGAAAATCCTCCACGCTATCCAAGGTCAAGGCCACATTTTCCAGCTTCCCGTTTCGGTCAGGCGCTAGGATTTTGTACACCAGCCCTCCGTAATTGGAGAGTTCTATTTGTACGGTGCCGTTATCCAACACATAGCGGTAAACGGGCTGTCCCTGTACTTCGATCAGTTTTTCGGATTGAATCATAAAGGTGTTGGTTACTGATTTTGGGTTTTGCTTTTCAGGTGTGGCACAGCCACTAATCCCTAAAATGATGAAAAGTAGGAGTTGTGTCCCTTTAACTTTTGACGCGTGAATTATGTGCTTTACCATAGGTAGGTCAATTTCTGAGGTGATTTTTTTCGATTCGATCCAATTGACTTTGCAGCTCTTCTCTTCCAATCCACTTTCCTCGGATGACCACCCCTACTGGTTTTTGGAGGGTTTTGAGATCTAGAAGTGGGTTTTGTTCAACGAGCACAAAATCGGCATCAAAGCCTTCCTTGATTTGTCCCCAACTGCCTGTTGCTCCCATGTACTGGGCAGGCACGAGCGCTCCTGTTTTTAATATTTCCAGGTTGGACATGCCCGCCTCCGACATCAAGGCAATCTCGTGGTGGATCGAAAAGCCTGGCACATTGAATACCTGAGGGGAATCGGAAGCCATAATCATGGGTACGCCCGCACGGTGCATTTCAAGAAATAATTTTCGGCGAAAAGCAAGGTAAGGAGCCACCACTTCTTTGTTCAGCATGCCTGCCCGTTCCAATTGCTTTTTGGTATTCACCCATTGTTGGATCTGCAAGCCTGGAAGGTATTTCATTTCTGGAGCGAGGCGAAATGTATCCGCAGGGATGTACCCAAAGTACCGGTCAAACAGCGTGAGCGTAGGCGCCAGGTAAGTCCCTTGATCCAAGGTCTTTTGGATGAGATTGGGGAGTTTGCTCCAGTCCACTTGGGCCGATAAATTCAAGTTGAATGGACCCGAGGTAGCTGGATCAATGGTAACTGTACTAGGAAGCAAACCTTCCATGTACCCATCCATGTGTTCGATGGATTTGAAGCCATCCTCAAGGGCTTGATGAATTCCAACATCCAAGGGCACGTGTCCTCCAAAGGGAATATTTTCTGCTTTGGCTGCAGTGGCGATTGCTTTCATTTCTTCCGAAAGCACTCCAGGATGAATCTTCAAGTGATCGTAGCCCTCTTGCTTCTGGGATTTCACCATTGCCGCTCCCTGCGCTGGATCCGTCACGGAATTGGCATTGAAGGAAGGACCCGAAATGAAGGTTCTTGGCCCCATCAACTCCCCCGCGTTCAATTTGTCTCGAAGGGAAATGTGGCTAGGATGCCCCAGCATACTACGAATGCGCACCACCCCATTGGCCAAGTAGAGCCACATGGACTCCTCTTGGAGCTGGGTATTGCCATCTGCAGCAACCGGCAAGTGCGCATGAAATTCGGCAAGCCCTGGGAAAACATAACTCCCCTTGCCCTCGATTTGAGTTGCTTGCTGCCAGGTTTCGGGCAACTTTCCTGAAGGGATAATGGATTCTATTCTGCCATTTTTAACCAGCAGGGTCAGGTCTTTTTGGATTTTTCCTGTTTCCAAGGAAACCACATGAACGGACCTGATGACCAGGTCTTGGCCAAAAGCCCGAAGAGAAATAAGTCCAAAAAGTAGGGTTAGGGCGAGCGATTTGAATGTCATACGAGTATACTTCAGTTGATGTTTGAAGTTCGCTCCTTGTTTAACCAAATCCAATCCCATTGATGGAAAAAAGAGGATTATTTGGTCAACGGTCCACAGTTCACGGCTGAGGGTATTGAACCTGAACTCCTAGTTGCTTTTTATCCAGCGACTTTTCAAAAAAAAGCTGGACCTAGGCCCAGCTTTAATAAAACATCCAATTTAGGAATTGGTCCATTGTGTGTGGTAAAACTTTCCAGATGGATCATCCTTACGTTGGTAGGTATGTGCTCCAAAGAAATCGCGCTGAGCCTGGATCACGGAAGCCGAAGAGTCGGCCGTAATTCGACCGAGGAGGTAGTTGATCCCCGCACTCATCACTGGCAAAGCAAACCCATTCGTCAAACCCAATCCTACCAATTCTGCCAAGGCCTTTCTTCCAGAGGTCACCTGTTCTTTCACTCCGGGGATTTCAAAGAAGGCTACCTGATCTGCATAATTGGCTGAAATTCGCTCCATCAAGCCGGAACGGATGATGCAGCCATTGGTCCAGATCCGGGCAATCTCATTGAAATTAAGCCCCCAAACTTTGGTATCTGATACGGTTTTCATCAATCGGAAACCTACTTCATGATTGATGATTCGTGCCAAGGCATAGGCTTCTTTGATTTTAGGTAGCCAAGTTTCCAAAGAACCCTCTACCTTTTGGAATT
>JBANGF010000323.1:0-7038 GCA_037975655.1 Bacteroidota bacterium
AGCAAGCGGAGAACTTCCGAAAAATGTTGCTCACCCTTTCTGACGATGTGCGGGTGATTTTGATCAAGTTGGCTGATCGACTGAACAACATGCGGACTTTGGGCAGCATGCCTCGAAACAAGCAGTTGAAAATCGCTTCGGAGACCATGTACTTGTATGCACCTTTGGCACATCGATTAGGGCTCTATGCGATCAAATCAGAACTGGAAGATTTGTTTTTGAAGTATACAGATACTGAAGCCTACCAGGATATTGTCCACAAAATCAACGAGTCAAAAAGCTACCGCAATAAGTTTATTAAAAATTTTATCCAGCCGGTGGAGGAGGAATTGATTCGGCAAGGATTCCGATTTACAATCAAAGGTCGCCCCAAGTCGGTATACTCCATATTCAATAAGATGAAGACGCAAGGTATTCCTTTCGAGGAGGTATTTGACTTGTTTGCGGTACGTATCATCTTGGATAGTGAGTTAGAGAACGAGAAGGCAGACTGTTGGCAAGCCTATTCCATCGTTACTGATTTTTACCGTCCTAATCCCAATCGTCTTAGGGATTGGATCAGTACACCAAGGTCCAATGGATATGAGTCCCTACATACCACAGTAATGAGTACTACGGGGCAATGGGTGGAAGTGCAGATTCGTACAGAGAGAATGAATGACATTGCCGAAAGGGGCTATGCGGCGCATTGGAAATACAAGGAAAAAGATGCCTCAGGCAAGTCGGGCCCTGGTTTGGATGAATGGATCAACCAGGTGCGAAGCATGCTTGAATCCAACGATGGCAGTGCAATCGAATTCATGGATGATTTCCGGGGTAACTTATTTAATGATGAGGTATTTGTATTTACCCCAAAAGGTGATTTGAAAGTACTGCCTACAGGTGCCTCAGCCTTGGATTTTGCCTTTGAAATTCACACTATGGTGGGTGCCAAATGTATCGGCGCGAAGGTGAATCAACGCCTAGTTCCAATAAGTTACAAATTGAAAAATGGGGATCAGGTGGAAATCCTGACTTCAAACAAGCAAAAACCCACCGAAGACTGGTTGCATCAAGTGGTCACTTCACGAGCTAAGGCTAAAATCAAGGATGCCTTACGTGAGGAGAAAAAATCGGCTATTCTGGATGGTCGTGAAATTGTACAGCGCAAGCTGAAATCCATGAAAATGGACTTTACCTCGGAGGTAATCGAGCAACTGATAGCTTATTTTGATTTGAAGACTGCGAATGAGTTTTATTACCGTGTCGGCAGAGGAATTATTGACCCTACGTCAATCAAATCTTTTAAGGAATTTAAAGAACTTCAAAAGCAAAAATCAAAAACTGCAGAAAAAGTAAAAGATGAATCCTCCTTCACTAAGGAAATCAAGAGTTTGAAGGGTCCGGAACACGATCAATTGCTGATTGGTGAGGATATGGATATCGTAGATTACAATTTATCCAAGTGTTGCAATCCCATTCCTGGGGATGATGTGTTTGGATTTGTAACCATTAACGAGGGCATCAAGATTCATCGCACTACCTGTCCCAATGCGGTAGAACTCCTTTCTAACCATGGAAATCGGGTGATTAAGGCTCGATGGACTAGCCAACGCGAAATCGCTTTCCTCGCTGGTTTACGAATTTTAGGAACTGACCGTGTTGGGATGATCAATGATTTGACTAAAGTTATATCGAATGAATTGAAGGTGAACATGCGTTCCATCACCGTGGACTCAGATGGAGGGATTTTTGAAGGAACAATCAAGTTGTATGTCAACAATACTGAGCATTTGGATCAGCTCATCAAAAACTTAGATCAAATTGAAGGAGTAATAAAAGTTTCGCGTTTTGATTGAATGCATCATTTCAATAATTCGTGCGTTATATTTGAAAAAAATCAAACCCAATGGCTTTGAATCCAACTCATTTCGAAGAAGTAAAGAAGATTTTTACTGCGTACTTGGAAACCCAAAAATTGCGTAAGACACCAGAGCGGTATGCTATTTTAGAGGAGATTTACAGTCGAACGGGCCATTTTGATGTAGAGGGCCTCTACATAAGTATGAAAAATAAAAACTACCGGGTAAGTAGAGCCACGGTTTACAATACCTTGGATTTGTTGGTGGAATGTGATTTGGTGACCAAACATCAGTTTGGAAAAAACCTTGCTCAGTTCGAAAAGTCTTATGGTTTTAAGCAGCACGACCACCTGATTTGTATTGACTGTAATCAGGTATTGGAATTTTGTGACCCACGCATCCAAAACATTCAAACTACCGTCTCTGAAATTTTGAATTTCCAGGTGGTCCATCACTCGCTAATCCTTTATGGAAATTGCAGGAAGGAAAATTGTCAAAACAAAAAGAACTAATATGAAACTCCAGTTTAGTCAAAAAAAAGACCCTAAAGTTCACTACCTATTTATGGAAGGGGATTTGATTGGAGATGAGTCGGGTCCGAGGCTCGCTGAGATGGTCAGTGATTCGGTCGAGGAAGGCATTAAAGTCATGGTTATCGATCTGGAAAAAGTAAGATACATCAGTTCGAGTGGTTTAGGCTTGTTGATTACCCTGCTCACCAAAATGAAAAATGCGGGTGGGGAGCTCTTTTTAACGGCTCCTTCTGAACATGTGAAAAAGTTATTGATCATCACCAAACTTAATGGGATTTTTAAGGTCCTTGATTCGGTAGATGAGTTGACTACCCAACGGTAATTGAAGTCCCCAAAGGGGCTTTTTTTATTCTCAGCGGCATCTTAAAGATTTAATAACCGCTTTACTTGGTTTTCTTTTGCCTTATCGCAAATTTCGACCTTTAAAAAACTTACAGCAACGTATAGATTTTGCATCAAATGAAGATGGATGTATTGTTAGGCCTCCAATGGGGCGATGAAGGAAAAGGAAAAATAGTGGACGTATTGGCTCCCCAATACGAGGTAGTGGCTCGATTTCAGGGCGGTCCTAATGCAGGACACACCTTGGAATTTGATGGGTTCAAACATGTGCTTCATCAAATTCCATCGGGAATTTTCCGTTCTCAAATCTTGAATATCATTGGAAATGGAGTGGTCTTGGATCCCATCATTCTTAAAAAAGAAATTGAGGCTTTGGGGAAGTTCTCCATCGACTACCGCAAAAACCTGGTGATTTCTAAGAAGGCGACCATCATCATCCCTACACACAAGCTTTTGGATGCGGCATACGAACAAGCAAAAGGAGATAAGAAAATCGGTTCAACTTTAAAAGGGATCGGTCCAACCTACCAAGATAAAATTGGGCGTTCGGCACTTCGAATTGGGGATGTGTTGAGCCCAGATTTCATTGAAAAATACACCGCACTACTCGATAAGCACAAAGCCACACTTTCGTTTTACAGCTATCCATTGGATGCATTAGAAGAGATGGAACGTCAATTCTTTGAAGCCATTGAATTCGTCAAGACACTTCCTTTGATTGATAGTGAATATACAGTAAACGAAGCCTTGCAAGCTAAGAAGCGCATTTTGGCGGAGGGTGCCCAAGGATCACTCTTGGATATTGACTTTGGTAGTTATCCTTTTGTGACGAGCTCCAACACGATGACTGCTGGAGCCTGCACAGGTCTGGGTGTGGCACCTTCCAAAATCGGTGAGGTCTTTGGGATTTTTAAGGCGTATTGCACACGAGTAGGGTCTGGTCCTTTTCCAACGGAATTGATGGATAGTACGGGTGAGGCGATGCGAAAAGAGGGCAATGAATTTGGAAGTACCACTGGCCGTCCTAGACGATGTGGATGGCTGGATTTACCGGCTTTGAAGTATTCCATCATGATCAATGGGGTCACCCAGTTGTTTATGATGAAGGCGGATGTGCTCAATATTTTTGAAGAGATCAAGGTTTGTACGGCTTACGAATTGCCATCGGGGGAACAGATTGAAAAATTGCCTTTTGAAATCAATGAACTCGATGCCAAGCCCGTATACAAGATAATGAAGGGATGGCATTGTTCCTTGGAAGGGATTAATGCCTATGATAAATTCCCAGAAGCGTTAAAAGAATATGTATCCTACATAGAAAAAGAACTGCAAGTGCCAATCAAATTGGTATCCATAGGTCCTGACCGCACGCAAACAATTATGCGGTAAGAAACCCTTTCTAATGTAAGAGCTCTTGGCAATACCTTGCCAAGAGCTTTTTTTTTACCAAATGACTTGCGTTATTTAAGATTCCTAAGGTCAGGCAGGTGAAGCAAGTAATCTATTTTCTTTCAGTTTTATTGATTTGGATACTGCCATTTCAGGCAGTAGCTCAGATAGGCTTTCCTTACTGCGAGAGTTTTCAAACTGCCGGCACCCAAGCTGCCACCAAGTTTGGCGGAAATGCCCAGCTCAGTCCAGGCGTTTTGCGGTTGACCTCGAATCAAGTCAACCAGCGTGGGCATGTGTATTTGGATATTTCTTTTCCCTCTACCTATGGTTTGAAGGCTGAGTTTGAGTATTTCAGTTACGGAGGTACGGGTTGGGGTCCAGGGGTCAACTCAGGGGATGGCTTTAGTGTCTTTCTATTTGATGCAGAAACCCCTGTTTTCAATTCTGGTGGATTTGGGGGGTCATTGGGTTATGGACCTCGTGACCAAGAGCCTGGATTATCCAATGGGTATTTAGGTATCGGCTTTGATGAGTATGGTGGGTTTGGAACCACCAATGGTGGGCTCAATGGAAGCTTCCCTAATCAACCACCCACCCAATTAGCGCCAAATTCAATCGTAGTTAGAGGCCCTGGGAATTTGTTTACGGGTTATCCTTTTGTTATCGGAAGGCGAACCATGGAGGCTGGACAAGATGGATTGAATCCAGCCGATCAATTTCCAATTAGTTCGGGTGGGGTAGGAACCACTCGCGTTACAGATCGGAATAAGGTAGGATATCGGAAGGTTTTTCTAGAATTACAACCCAATCCGAATGGACCAGGTTTTTTTATAACTCTCAAAATGGAGGTGACTACTGAGCTTAACCAGCCTCGAATGGTCACTATTTTTGACCGGCCTTATTTTTTTCCAGCGCCAAAAAATTTAAAGATTGGATTTGCTGGTTCCACAGGTGGATCAACCAATTTTCATGAAATCCGGAATCTCATAGTGCAGGTGGCAGCAGACGATGCGCTTCAAAATCCAGAGGGGGTAGATTTTACGGATAAAGCTTCTTGTGCGGGTCAGCTAAATCAATTTTACATCACGGATGAGGAAGTTCGCCTGCCTAATGACAACAGCTCCATTCGCTGCCTACAGTTTTATGCTTCCCTAGCAGACCTCAAGGCTGAAAGTGAGGATATCTGTACGCAAGCACGTTGTTTGGAGCAAAATCGGGTCCTGATTGTACCGCAAGGGATTTTTCAAGCCAGTGACCAAGCGGGTGGCTACACCTTTCTTCCTAATGAAGCCTTTATTGATCAAGAGGTGACGGTGTACTACACCATTACAGATAACTATGGGAAAACTTCTCAGCCTAATTCCATAACGCTTCTTATAAAGGAGTCTCCAGATCCTATTGCTTTAAAGGCAAGTGGGGCAACACAAGCACAAAATGAGGTGGTGATCTGTGAAGGGGGATCTGTGAAGCTAGTGGGCGAGGGAAATGAAACCTACTACCGGTTTGAATGGAAGAAAAATGGGGTTTTATTACCAGATGCAACCAGTCAGGAGTTGGTAGTTGATGCCCTTGGAGTCTATGAAGTCATAGGCTACAACCGAAAGAATTGTCCTGCTGTAAGTAACAAAATAGAAGTGAAGTGGGTGGCTTATCCTGAATTGAAGTTGACTAAGCCAATTGTGGGTTGCACCATTGGGCAATCTCTAGATATACGAAGTTTTATTGCTGGCTATGATTCCCAACTTTACGATTACAGAATGTTAGGAGAGGGCTTGGATTTGGAAAATGAGGAATTGAAAGAGGTCAGGACTTCCGGTCAATTTGACTTACAAGTAAAGCCAAAAGGCTTTGCTTGCTATTCAGATCCTTTTCCAGTTGAAGTTTACATTCAAGAGCAAGCACTAGAAGTAGCCTTTGATTTTGTAGTTGCAGGTACAGACATCAAAGACGATGCAACTGGTGGGATATTTCCGGATGATGTGATCCAGTTTACGAATTTATCTGAGGACAGGCTGATCAAGTGGGAATGGGATTTTGGCGATGCAACGAGCTCGACTGAGAAAGATCCAACGCATACCTATGGAAAAAAAGGAGAGTTTGAAGTGGTTTTGATTGCAACCGATCGTTATGGCTGTCAAACTAGTTTCACTCAAAAAGTAAGTATTACCAAGAGCTATCGATTGATGGTCCCGAATGCATTTACACCTCTCCAAGGAGAGAATAAAACTTTCGTTCCCAAGTTCAAGGGGATTTCATCCTTGGAGCTTTCTGTTTTCAACCAGTGGGGGGAATTGATTTACCGAAGTTCCGATCTGAAAAATGGGGGTTGGGATGGAACGGTCACTGGGATACTTCAAGAGGCTGGATTTTATTTTTACAGTTTGGTAGGACAGGCAGCTGATGGGGAAAAAGTGGAGTCCAATGGTAAATTCAGGTTGATACGATGAAGAGACTGCTTGCATGGGTATTTTTCTTCTTGTTGATTCCTGGGATAGCCTGGGGGCAAGATGTGCAGTACAGTCAGTATTATGCCAATCCCATTTATTTGAATCCTGCCTTGGTAGGGAGTACGGGCTTGACCCGACTTGGGGTAAATTTTAGAAACCAGTGGCCTGCCTTGGACCAGACCTTTATTGCCTATACTGCCTATGCGGACCATTACGAGGAGCGATGGAATTCTGGGTTTGGATTGATTTTGCAGGGTGCCAACGAGTCCTTTACGGAGACAAGCTGGAACGAAGTGGGTTTGGCCTACAGTTACCGACTTCAGCTTTCAACCAATAGTTTCATTCAGGCGGGGATGCAGGGGAGTTTTATTGCGCGGGACGCCAATTTTGGGAGGGTGGTATTGGGTTCCCAGTTGGATCTTGATCGGGGAAGTATTGATTATTCAGGGAGTGGATTTGCTGGTGAAAGTCAGGTGCGGGATG
>JBANGF010000294.1:0-3094 GCA_037975655.1 Bacteroidota bacterium
TCCGTAGCTTGCTCGTAAAGTTGCGCCTTTTGTAGCGTAGCACGTCGATCGTCGAGGATCAATCCTTGACCTAGATTGACGGCAGCGCCGGCAGAAACCATTCCATTGCTAGGCCCTGCACTTTCTGAATTGAGGTAAGCCCCATTATTTTGTTCAAAACTGCCCATCAACTCCACTCCCATCCAAGTCGGCACAAGCAGTCCAGCCTCCCTTTTTTCAAAATAGGTGGATTGGTTAAATTCCTTTTTATCCAAATTGCCATAAAGCTTGGGATCAAAACCACCACGAGCCTTGCGCACCTCCATTTGCCCTAAACGCAGGTTGAGATCAGCTTGAATGGCGATGGGATGGTAGTCTTGCACCCATCGCATGTAGTCTTCAAAACTTAATCGTTGGCCTTCTTGCGCCATAAGCGAAATAGAAGCCAAAAGCCAGAAGAGGAGTAGTCCTACCTTTTTCATTTCGTCGCGGAAGCGGTTTTATCTTTTTCTTCTTGTGAATAATAGTCTGCTGGGAAGCCATTGAGTTGACGCCAGATTTCGTACCACACAGGTACATCGTTAAACAAGGCTATCCCCTCAGCACCCGAACCCATACGCAATAGATCGGGCCATTTATCTTCTTCTGGATCCTGAGTTACCAGCACACGGTACTGGTTAGTCGGTCCAGCAAACTGGTCAATAGCAATCACCACCCCACCAAAGGTACCATTGGAGAGTTGCGGCCATCCAGAGAAGACGATGGCAGGCCAACCATCAAAGATGAATCGGACCTTATTTCCTGGTTGAATCAAGGGCAAGTCTACCGGCTGAACATACATTTCAACTGCCAATTCCGCATCTGCAGGGACAATATTGACAATCTCAGCCCCCTCCTGAATCGTTTCACCAATACCCACCTGAATAGCTTTGGCTATGTAACCATTTTGCGGAGCTAGGATATATCGGTATTGAGAGCGCTGCGCATAGTTGGAATACTGATTTTCAAGTTTGGTAACTGTCGCTTCCGCATCAAACTGGCTAGACATGGCCGTATACATGTCAGATTTTGCCTTGGCCACCTTATCCTTGAATTCGTTATCTATCGCACTTAAATCAATTCGTGAGGTAATAAATTCATTCTTACTACTCAAAAATTTGTTTTCAGAACCGATCAATTTGGCTTGAACCTCTTGAAACTTAAGCCTTCTTGCTTCTAAAGTTGTCACAGAGATCAATCCTTCCTTCAAAAGTTGCTCGGCTCGATCCAATTGGTACTTGCCGATGTCGAAATTGACTTTGGCCTGAACAAGTTCCATACTATCCGATTGCACTTTCAATTCCGCAATCTTCAAATTGTTTCTGGCCTGCTGTAGTTTTAGGATGTTGTTTTGCTCTAGTGCGGAAATTTGGTTCTCCAATGCCCCTACTTTTTCTCCATAGGATTCAGCAGCACTGGTCTTGGCATCAACCTGTTGCTGAGTTCTTGGAAGTAACAAGGGATCAAAATATTCGTCCTTGATTTCAGAGATCCTCAAAATGGTATCACCAGCAGCAACGAAGTCCCCTTCTGCCACATACCACTTCTCGATTCGTCCAGCAATGATAGAATGAATCGTTTGTGGTCGCTGGTCAGGACGTAGCGCAGTTACCATTCCCTTGGAACGAATGTTCTGGGTCCAAGGTAAAAACAGCATGAGGAAAAAGGCCGTGATCACCCAGCCCAAAATCTTTAGTCTTTTCCGACTTTCCTTGAGCGGAAGGGTGATGACCAAACTTTTAGCCCCATTAAAGGGTAGCGTATCCTTTATGGTATTTTTAGAAATATTCAACATGGCGCTTTATTTTTTTAAATTTTTTAAAGTTTTCGTAGTTACCCTGAAAGGCCAACTTTCCTTTTTCCATGAAAATCACTTCATCTGCAAGCGCTTGCACCTCCGGTTCATCAGAGATCATCAATAGCGTCCAAGAACCTTTCATGAGGTACTCGATCACACGTGCTTTCACTTTAGGATCCACATAGTTCAATACATTTTCCATGATTAAAGCCTTTGGATTTCCCATTAAGCCTCTCGCCAAAATAATCTGAAAGGCAATGGTCTTTGCCAAGCCTTTACCTTCTGGCTGAAGTTGGGTTTCCAATCCCAAAGGCGCATGATAGATGTAATCTTTCAAACCTACCAACTCTAAAATTTCAGCAAGATGTCCTTCTTCGTGACTTCGACCCATGCAAATATTCTCCATAATGGTACCATGAAAAATTTGTTGCAGTTCCAAAAAATCACCCACCATCCCTCTAAATTTTTCGAGGTTGATGTATTCCAAGGACAAATCATTGACTAGTACGTTACCTTGGTATTGCTCGTAAAGACCTGCAAATAAGGCCATCATTGCACTTTTACCACTTCCACTTTGACCTGTAACCACAACTTTCTTTCCAGGGTCAATGGTCAAAGAGACCCCATTCAAAATCGGATAGAGCGCATCCGCAGGTTGAAAAACCACGTTTTCCATTCCAAACTTTAAGCCTCCAGTTGTCGATTCGATTACTTTTTCATTAGGCTCGTGGTGCTCCAAATCCAAATCCATGATGTGACCTAACTTGTCAACAGACACTAAGGTGTCGTAAACAGTTTCTAGCGACAGGATTAGTTTTTCAACAGAATTGACTACCAAGACAATGATCACTTCTGCCGCAACAAATTGGCCGATGGATATTTGATCATTGATCAACAACAAACTACCCACTAACAACAAACTCGTTACGATCAATACCTTAAAGGCAATCATCACCTTGTATTGGAAAATCAATACGTTAAAGTGCTGTGATCGGAACTCGATGTATTTTTGGATCAGTTTGTCTGCACGAAGCACAGGGAGGTTCGTGGTACCCACCAACTTGAAGGAGTTGAGCGTCCTCCCTACCTCTTCCAACCAAAAGGCAGTTTTGTACTTGTAGGATGATTCCTTCACTGCAGTTTCCATCCCTCGAGGAGCGGTGAAGTAAAAGATCAAGCCCAAAATTCCAAAAAGACCTAGTCCAAAAAGGATGAAAGTCGGGTGGTAGAAGGAAAGCAACAAGAGTCCAAAAACAACTTGAAGTAGTGCTGAGGAAA
>JBANGF010000313.1:0-5484 GCA_037975655.1 Bacteroidota bacterium
ACTTGTCAATATTGGGATAGGTGGCTCTGACCTTGGTCCAGTGATGGTCACGGAAGCCTTAAAAGCTTACCAGCATCCCAACCTAAAGCTGCACTTCGTATCGAATGTGGATGGAACCCACATAGCGGAAACCTTGAAGGAAGTAGATCCAGAGACTACCCTATTCTTTATTGCTTCCAAAACATTCACTACCCAGGAAACCATGACCAATGCGCATACCGCACGAACTTGGTTTTTGAAGCATGCTCGAGATGAAAAAGCAATTGCCAAGCATTTCGTAGCACTTTCGACCAATTCAGAATCAGTTCGCGCCTTTGGGATCGATCCACAAAACATGTTTGCTTTCTGGGATTGGGTAGGAGGTAGGTATTCACTCTGGTCAGCTATTGGCCTTCCCATTGCATGTGCCATCGGCTTTGACCGTTTTGAAGAACTGCTTTCTGGGGCTCATTCCATGGATCTTCACTTTAGAACTACCCCGCTGGATCAAAACATTCCAGTCATCTTGGCTTTGGTGGGGATTTGGAATACCAATTTCTTGGGCGCCAGCTCCGAGGCGATTCTTCCCTATGACCAATATTTACACCGATTTGCTGCATATTTCCAGCAAGGGAATATGGAGAGCAATGGTAAGTACGTAGGTCGAGATGGAAAAAAAGTGAACTACCCAACGGGTCCAATCATCTGGGGTGAGCCAGGAACCAATGGTCAGCATGCCTTTTACCAATTGATTCACCAAGGAACCCATCTTATTCCATGTGATTTCATTGCACCGGCGCGCTCACACAATCCCATTGGGGATCACCATATGAAATTGCTTTCTAACTTTTTTGCACAAACCGAGGCACTCATGAAGGGGAAGTCCCTTCTTGAAGTTGAAGCCGAAATGCGTAAATCAGGAAAATCCGAACCGGAGATTCAACGAATTGCACCACACCGTGTTTTTGAAGGAAATAGACCCACCAATTCCATATTGGTAAAGGAAATCACACCGTATACCTTGGGGCAATTGGTGGCGCTGTATGAACACAAAATAACTGCTCAAGGAATAATTTGGAATATTTTCAGCTTTGATCAGTGGGGAGTGGAACTAGGAAAGGTATTGGCTAATGGTATTTTACCTGAACTCTCGGACGATGTACGAGTGGAATCCCATGATAGTTCTACCAATGGGCTAATCAATGCCTACAAAGCCATGCGATAAAACGTAATTTTTCTTCGTTATTTCAACCAATAATCCTTGAGGTAAAGTGGTACTTCAGGGATTTTTTGTTTTGAGATTACTGGGTCATTCGAGGATAAATTTGGGAAAACTGAAATGAAATAATTTTTTTCAAACAATATTCTATTTCAGTTAGTTACAATCCAAACACCCAAGTCTATGAAAGAGCTCCTCGAATTAAAAAAGACAAATGGAAATGGAAAAAGTGAAAAGAAAAACTTGTTTCAAGATCCAAAGTTATTGGTGAAAGATGCTGTATTTGTCCGTCACGAGGGGAGTTTGGTCAAGGTAAAATTTGATGATATCCTCTGGCTCAAAGGGGATGGAAATTACACTACCTTGATTACCAAAAAGGCCGTGTTCTCAATCAGGAATATCTTGAAAGATTTTGAATCCGTTTTACCCACCAATCAGTTTTTGCGAATTCACAAAAGTTACATCGTTCAGGTTTCAGAAATCCTTTCCATCAATACCAAAGAGGTCATGGTAGGAAAAGATTTAGTCCCAGTAGGACGGACTTTCTACCACCAACTGCTCAGTGGTATTCGAAAAATAGGAAGCTTAGGGGATTAAATCCACAACAAACTGCTATCTCCATAACTTAAAAATCGGTAGTCCGAATCCAAGGCCTCCTGATATATTTTTTTCCAATCGGCACCTACAAGCGCGGCAATTAATAGGACAAGTGTGGATCCAGGTTGGTGAAAGTTGGTAATCAACCCATCCACCAATTGGAATTTGTATCCTGGAAAAATAAAGATTGAGGTGGTACCAAAAAGGGTGTCAGCGTTACTTTGATCCAATTCTTTTAGGATGGCTTGCAATGCCGCTTTTCTGCTAGGTAAAGAAGCCCTGCTGGCATAAGGAACTAATTTTTCGATTTCAAATCGATTTCCCTGATTTTCAATTAATTGCACTCCATACCAATACATACTTTCTAGGGTCCTTACGGAAGTAGTACCTACAGCCACTACCTTTCCAGAATGGCTGAGGAGCTTTTCGATGGTTTCACGATTGATTTCCATCTGCTCGCTGTGCATAGGATGCTCCTCTACGGTCTTTACTTTGATAGGCTGGAAGGTCCCTGCACTTACATGAAGTGTTAATGCGGCTTCCTGGATTCCCTTCTTTCGTAGAGCAGCAAATACCTCCTCTGTAAAGTGAAGACCAGCAGTTGGCGCCGCTACCGCACCTTCTTTTTCAGAGTAGACCGTTTGGTACCGAGATTTATCGTTTTCTTCTGCTTTTCGATTCAAATAAGGCGGGAGGGGAGTTTCGCCGCAGGCTTCGACCAGGTCTACAAAAGCGATTTCTTCATCATTCCAAGAGAATTCAACCTTCATCAAGTCCTTGCTCATAAGTCGTGCGGTAAGAATGACCTCTTTTTCATAAATCTGAATAACACCTTGCAGTGTTTCTTCTTCTTTCCACTTTTTAAGGTTACCTATCAGAGTTTCCCAGACCACAGGCTTTTTGGAAGTCATGATCTCGGACATGATCCGCGAGGGAGCGGTTGGATGCAATAAAAACACCTCAATCCGTGCTCCAGTTTGCCGTTGGAAGATTAAGCGAGCAGGAATTACCTTGGTGTTGTTGTAGACCAGGATGCTGTCGGCATCTAAAAGTTGGGGAAGATCAAAAAAATGATGGTGCTGGATTGTTCCTTTCCGGTACTCCAAAAGTTGGGAACTATCCCGCTTTTCTAAGGGAAACTTAGCAATTCGATCTTCTGGTAAGGTATATTCGTAGGCTTTTAGATCAATACTCGGTATTTCCATAACTAGGGGCAATTGGTCGGCAAATATAGTCAACTCGTTTAACCCTTTTCTTTTACTTTTGGTTACACTTCCATGACTTTACCTGTGAACCTTGAATTTTCTTACCTAAAAAGAACTCTTCAATTTCGATTTGAGGCGGGCACTTCGCGTGGTGTGATGCGTACTCGTGATGTTTATTGGATTAAGGTTCATCGAAAGGGAGACCTAGATCAGGTAGGATGGGGTGAAGCAGCTCCTTTAGCGGGTTTGAGCCCAGATTTTGGACCTAATTTTGAAGCAGATTTGGCTAGCTTCTTGCACCAAGCAAGTGCTCGATCCTGGGATTTAGAAGAGGAAAGTTGCTTGCAACAGGTACGCGAACTGGTTCCTTTTTCCCTTCCATCCATTCGTTTTGGATTGGAAACCGCCCTTCTTGATTTAGTATATGGAGGTAGGAAACGAATTCTAGCCAATGCATTTTTTGATCAAGGTACCCCCATAACGATCAACGGGCTCATTTGGATGGGGACAAAAGAATTTATGCTCCAACAGATTCACCAAAAATTGGGAGAAGGTTTTTCCTGCCTAAAAATGAAAATTGGAGCCATTGACTTTGAACAGGAACTTGAATTGCTCCATTTTATTCGCCAACAAAAAAATACGGATAAACTTATCCTACGAGTAGATGCCAATGGTGCCTTTTCTGTACAAGAAGCACTTTCTAAACTGGAGCAGCTGAAGGATTGTGACCTACATAGTATCGAGCAACCCATCCGAGTAGGGCAGTGGGAAGCTATGCGAGAGCTAGCCAAGCATAGCCCTATCCCCATTGCTTTAGATGAGGAATTAATTGGCCAAACTAATAAAGAGGAGGTGTTGAATTCCATTAAACCTCAATACATCATATTGAAGCCCAGTCTATTGGGGGGAATTTTAGAAACCCAAGAATGGATTCAATTGGCTGAAGAAATGGGTATTGGTTGGTGGATGACTTCTGCATTGGAGAGTTCCATAGGACTCAATGCCATCTCACAACTTACATCCACGTACCTACCGAGCCTTCCCCAAGGATTGGGTACAGGCAAACTTTACCACAATAATCTTGAATCCCCATTGTTGGTGCAAGCTGGAGAAATTCAATATCAGCAGGACGGCACTTGGGAAACACCGAGCTAATTTTTTTAAGATTCAACTACTTATTCGAGTACTTTTTTAACGATTTTTCGCTTGATTACGACCACGCAAAACCAGGAAAAGTAAGCTGCAAGCACACCTACTACAGCTCCAAAAAATAGATCTAATGGATAGTGAACCCCAAGATAAATTCGGGTGTAGCTCACCAGGAGGGCGTAAAGAAATAGCCAAGCGATGGCTTTTTGCTTTTTCCCCAATTTGAGGGTAAGGAAGGTAGCCAAGCCAAAGGTATTGGCTGCATGGGAAGATACGAATCCATACAAACCCCCGCATCGTCCATACAAGTGGAGCATTCCTTCCCAGCGAGGATCATGACAGGGGCGTAGTCGCTCAAAATAAGGCTTCATCAAGCCTGAGGTCACTTGGTCTGAAAGTAAGATAGTGAGCATGACTCCACCCAGGATCCATGCCGTATTTTTCGGATCTGTCCGGTAGATCTGGTAGAGAACCAAGACATACAATGGAATCCAGGTGATTGTCTTGGTAAGTTGCAAAACAATCGGATCCACAGCCTCCGAATGAAAGGAATTTAGCCAAAGAAAGGCTGCCTCATCCCATTTTGTGATAATCTCTATCATGCGGTATAGGATAGCCAGTCGATTTCTTTCTTCAAGTGGGCCTGCGTAAATGCTTCAGCACTATCTGGATGGGGTTCATGCTGGTAGGCCCATTCCGCTAGAGGAGGCATACTCATTAGGATACTTTCCGTTCGTCCATTCGTATCCAAACCAAATTTGGTACCCGCATCCCATACCAAATTGAATTCCACGTAACGTCCACGGCGAAGTCCTTGCCATGCTTTTTGCTCAGGACCATAGGGGAGAAGGGAATTCTTTTTCATGAAGTGTGTATAGATCTCCGGAAATAATCTGCCCAAGGCAAGGCTGAAGTCTAAAATTTCTTGAAAATGGGTATCTGAATTTGCACTCAAACGATCGTAGAATATTCCTCCAATGCCTCGGGTCTCCTGTCGATGCTTGATGAAAAAATAATCATCTGCCCAATTTTTGAACTTGGGGTAATAGCTAAAATCAAAGGCATCGCAGGTTTCCTTTAAGCGCCGATGAAAGTAGGCTGCTTCTTCTGGTACAATGTAATGGGGTGTGAGATCAATACCCCCACCAAACCAATGTGTCCCGTCTTCCATTTCGAAGTAACGGATATTCATGTGAATGATGGGTACCCTAGGACTGAAAGGATGCAATACAATGGATACGCCCGTGGCAAAGAAATTTCCTGATGCCAAATTGAGCTTATCGGTAATTTTTTGGGGTGTAGGTCCATGCACGGCCGAAAAAGCCACTCCTCCCA
>JBANGF010000319.1:0-5150 GCA_037975655.1 Bacteroidota bacterium
AATGCTCGGCAATTTCCAAGGCCTGCTCTCCATTGTCGGGTTGAGAAATGAGGAGATTTTCCGTATCAATACCCAATTTTTCTGCATAGTTTTTGTCAAATGCATGTTCGGCATCGATAAAGGCTGCTAGCCCTCCTGCCTTCTGTGCTTCGGCAATGCAATGCATGGTCAAAGTAGTCTTACCCGAAGATTCTGGACCATAGATTTCAATCACTCGGCCTCTAGGGATGCCGCCAATGCCTAGGGCCATGTCCAAGCCTAAGGATCCGGTAGAAATGGCAGGAATATCCAATACTTTATTGTCGCTAAGCTTCATGACAGCTCCCTTACCGTAGGTTTTTTCGAGCTTATCGATGGTGAGCTGTAAGGCTTTGAGTTTTTCTGCGTTGTTCGTACTCATGAGTGAGGTAGTTTTGTGTAGGTTAAAACGTTCAATTTACCAATTGTCTGCACAATTAACAAGGTGATAGCTGCGCTTGTTTTCGCTGTGCAAATTTGTACTTTTATGCTTTAAAACAGCGGATTTTGTACCAATTATCCGATAATTCTCTAATTTTTGTCACAAATTGTCACATATCAACTGAAACGCTATTTTCGGCTACTGCTGTTCGCCTGTTTTCCATTTACTGCATCTTGGGCTCAGTCTCCAGCTAATAACCTTCCCTTTACTTTTGGGGAGGAACTGCATTTTGAGGTTTCCTATGGATGGATAGACCTTGCAGACGCCCGACTTCAAATCAGCAGGAAGGCAATTCTCGAAAACTCACAGTCTTATTTCAAAATCGATGCTTTTGGCAAATCCAAGGGCGCAGTAACAATTTTTAGTAAGGTAAATGACAATTGGGGAACCCACTTAAATACCCAAAGCTTGTTACCACGACTTTCTTACCGCTACATCGAAGAAGGGCGGTATCGGCGAAATGAGAAAGTTTATTTTGACCAAGTCAATAAAAAGGCCACCCTTGAATTGTATGACCGAGAAAATAAAAAAGTAAAAGAGGTCAAAGTGTTTTCACTTCCAGGCACAGTTCAAGATTTGGTAAGCGGATTCTATTACCTGCGCACAATGGACTTATCGGCTCTTCGCAAAGGACAGGAGGTTTTAATCAGAGGTTTCTTTGATAAAGAAATATATAACCTAAAATTAATATTTGAAGGGGTCGAAACGTTAGAGACGAATCTGGGAAAAAAAGAAACTTACCTCTTTTCCCCCCGCATTCCTAAAAATAGCCTGTTTCGGGGGGAATACCCCGTTAAAGTTTGGATCACCAAGGATGCCTATAAAATCCCAGTAAAAATCAAAGCCAATTTGTTTATTGGTTCCTTGGATATCGACATTACCACTGCCAAAGGATTGAAAAATTAGAAAGCTTAGTAGTTTAACACTAACTTAACAAAGCCTACCAAAAAGTCCTGTATTTTAGCAATAATTCGACTCGATCTAGGTTGGACTAGCAAAAGATTTGGTTTGAAGCGGTAGATATTCATTAATTTTCTGACAACATTTTGGAATTCTTCCCATGGCAGACAAACAAAAAATCAAGGTATTGGTCGTAGATGACGAGCCCAACATCGTTGAAATATTAAAATACAACCTGCAAAAAGAAGGCTATGACGTGGCTACTGCAGAAGATGGACTCAAAGCAGTGAAAACTGCTACCAAGTTTCAACCTGATGTGATTCTATTGGATATCATGATGCCCAATCAGGATGGGGTAGAGACTTGCCTTCAGATCCGTCAAATCCCAGAATTGAAGCATGCCTTTATTATTTTCTTAACCGCTCGAATGGAAGAATACTCGGAGGTAGCGGCCTTTGATGTGGGAGCTGATGATTACATCACCAAGCCCATCAAGCCTCGTGCGTTGATGAGCCGGATTGCGGCCCTATTTCGACGCGACTCTAAAAAAGAACAGGAAAAAGGGCAAATAAAAATTCGCGATCTAAACATTGATCGCAGCAGCTTTACCATAGACAAGGGGGGCAAAACCATCACGCTACCCAAGAAAGAATTTGAACTCCTGTACTTTTTGGCCAACAATCCCAACGTGGTCTATAACCGTGATGAACTCTTACACAATATTTGGGGGTCGGATGTTTTCGTACTCGCACGTACGGTGGATGTGCACATCCGTAAGGTGCGGGAGAAAATCGGAGAAGAATACATCACGACAGTGAAAGGAGTAGGGTATAAATTCGAAATCGGTTAAGATGCCAACAGGTTCTCGTGGCTTATCCTTTTTTCTGGCTATTGCCATTGCGGCAGTAGTGACTGCTTTTTTATACCTCATCCCTTCCACCTCCTCTACCGTTCTCTGGGCTGCACTACTCCTTTCCTTCTCTATCTCTTATTTATTGATTAGCATTACCCTAGAGTTTTTGATTTTTCGAGAAATTGGCAATATCTATACCCTGCTAGAAAAAATTCAGAAAAAGGACCTCACCGAAATCAAAAATAAATCCTTAGGTTCTTCCCTGTCCCCATTAAAAAAAATCAACTCGGTCATCAATTCCTATGTGCTTGCTAGGCAACGGGAAATTGAAGCGCTCCAAAAAAATGCGGAGTTCAGACGGGAATTTATTGCAGATATCTCTCACGAACTTAAAACGCCCATTTTTGCCACGCAAGGCTACATCCATACGCTACTTGATGGGGCTATCGATGACAAGCAGGTACGAATGAAATTTTTGAAGAAAGCAGCAAAGAGTCTAGATTCCTTAGATCACCTTGTTCAAGACTTACTTACCCTCAACCAAATGGAATCGGGGGTGATCAAGTTTACCTTCGCTGAATTTGACCTCAAGGAATTGGTAAAGGAAGTCATCGAAGAATTGGAACACAAGGCCTCCAAACGGGACGTGCAGATCACCTTAGCAATTGACCCAGAGAAAAATTACCACACACTTGCCGACCAGCAAAAAATCTACCGGGTTTGTCAAAACCTAATCTTCAATGCGGTCAAATACAATCACGATGGCGGAGAGGTGCAGGTATGCTTAAAGACGAACAAAAATCAAATTCAAGTAGAAGTCAAGGATAATGGGCCCGGAATTCCTCCTGAAGATTTGAAACGAATATTTGAACGGTTTTACCGCGTAGAAAAAAGTAGATCCAAAGGCAAAGGGGGGACCGGATTGGGCCTAGCCATCGTTAAGCACATTCTAGAGGGCCATAAAAGCAAAATTTCCGTAAGCTCTACTTTGGGTAAAGGCTCTATTTTTAGTTTTGAACTTCCCCTTGAAAAGGAGAAAGAGGAGTTGCTCGCAAAGAGTTAAACCAAAAGCCGGGATTATTCCTGCACTTACAGAAAATACCTTCACGGAGCAGGCTTATCTTTTTGCTGATGTGAAGACTTAGTTTTCGAACTTTTTTTGGAACCACCAAAGAATGGCTAGTTTTGTACCCACTTACCGGGCAATGCATCCATGAAAAAAATTACGTTTGAAGACCTGATACTCCTTGAAAACTCGGATTTCATGGTCATCAACAAACCTCCCTATCTTTCAAGTTTGGATGACCGGCACGAAGCACAAAACATTCTCGACCTAGCGAAGACTTATTGGGAGGAATCCCAACTCTGTCACCGATTGGATAAGGAAACCTCTGGCTGTCTAGTGATCGCGAAACATGCGAAGGCCTACCGACATTTGGCCATGCAATTCGAAAATAGACAGGTAGAAAAAATTTACCATGCTGTGGCAGAAGGCATTCATGACTTTCAGAACCTCTTGGTAGACCGTAATCTAGCGGCCAATAACAAGGGAATTGCCAAAGTAAGTAAGGATGGAAAACCAGCCCAAACGATCGTAAACACGATACGGACCTACTTTGCCCATACGCTGATCGCTTGTAGTCCGATTACTGGCAGATTGCACCAGATTCGTGTGCACTTGGCTTACTTGAAAGCGCCTATTTGTGGCGATACCTTGTATGGAGGTAAGCCCTTGTACCTGTCCGCACTGAAGCGACGCTTCAATTTGAAAAAAGACACGGATGAATTGCCCATCATGCAGCGGGTATCCCTACATGCCTTCAGCATCCAGTTTTTGGGTTTGGATGGAAAAAAAATCACCGTGCAAGCTCCTTACCCTAAAGATTTTCAAGTGCTGGTGCAGCAGCTTGAAAAGAATCGATAAGCCACTTTTTGTTCCCAGTTTGAACCTATTGAATAAAAAAAAACGCTAAACCCATGAAAATTAGGGTTTAGGATCGCAAATAGTTTGCATAGAAAAATAAATGCTCCTATCTTTGTGTCCCTTTTTGGGGTCGATAATTAATTAATAAGCTAAAAATTAAACAGTTACAAAGTGGATACTCTGAGCTATAAGACCATCTCAGCCAACAGCTCCACCGTAGAAAAGCAATGGGTCATTGTGGATGCCCAGTCTGCGATTCTAGGACGCTTGGCAAGTGATGTTGCGAAAATCTTGAGAGGAAAGACGAAGCCTAGCTTCACTCCTAACGTAGATTGTGGTGACAATGTCATCGTAATCAACGCTGACAAGGTTCGATTGACGGGTGACAAGTGGGACGCAAAAGTATATGTGCGTCATACCGGATACCCAGGTGGACAGCGAATCTCTACACCACGATTGTTGAAGGCCAAATCTTCAACCATCTTGATAGAGAAAGCTGTAAAAGGCATGTTGCCTAAAAACAGATTAGGAAGCAAGTTGTACGGCAACTTGTACGTGTATGAAGGTGCTGAGCATCCTCATGCCGCACAGCAGCCGAAAGCCATTACCCTTTAATTGCTGACACATGGAAACAATCAATACAATCGGTAGAAGAAAGACTTCTGTAGCCCGCATTTACATGACGCCAGGGAACGGTAAAATTACCGTGAACAACAAAGCAATTGAGGTTTATTTCCCATTTGAACTACATCAGATTGTAGTAAAGCAGCCTTTGACCCTAGTAGGTGTTGAAGGAAGCTATGACCTACAAATCAATGTAGACGGTGGTGGAATCAAAGGACAGGCGGAAGCCGCTCGTATGGCCATCTCCAGAGCACTTTGCGAAGCAGATGAGACACACAGAAGTCCATTGAAAAAAGAAGGTTTCTTGACTCGTGACCCTAGAATGGTGGAACGTAAGAAGCCAGGACGTAGAAAAGCAAGAAGAAGATTCCAGTTCTCTAAGCGTTAAT
>JBANGF010000336.1:0-3442 GCA_037975655.1 Bacteroidota bacterium
TTGGCATTATCCAATTTTCCGGAACAATACAATTTGTATCAAGTGCAGGTGTTAAAGGATACTACAGTCTACACCAAACTCACCAACGCCAATAGTAAAAACAATTTCCCAAGAAAGTTGAATTCCAATAATCTGGTGTTTTTGAGTGACCTCAGTGGAATTTCTAATCTGATGAAACACAATATCGGCAATCAGGTTTCTACTCAGATTTCTTCTTTTGACACCAGCATCGAAGTATTTGATGTGAGTTCGCGGATGAACAAGGTAGCCTATTCGGTCCGAAACGGGAAGGAGTCTCAACTCTTTGTAGATTCTTACACCGGAGTAGATCAGTTTACACCAAGTACCCCTCGGCTTCAATTGGCTCAGGTTAAAGAATTAAACGAGAGACTGGCAGCACGGAGAATTTTGGAAGCTAAGACCCAACAAGCCACTCGAGCTAAACAAGAGCAGCAGGCGGGGCCAGAACTTGTGCTTCCTTTAACCTCACTAGATACCCTATCCAAAAAAACTTCTTCCTTGACCACCGATCGGTTGAGATTTGAGACAAGAAAAGGGGTCAATACAGAGAACTACACCTTTGACACTATCCCTTCAAGGATAGTCGGAAATCCAGATCCGATAGAGGCCAAGCAGGAAACTGCTAAAAATAGTATTCTAGATACCTTCCGAAAACAAAATTTACAAAAGTTGATTTCTGGGCCAAGACCCATGGAGTCCCAATTTTTCACCAACCACATCAACTCCCGCTTTATAGTGGATCCCTTGCGTGGATTCGGAATTAATCTCCAAGGCAAGATGACCGATGTGTTAGACAACCACCAATTCATGGGAGGCATCATGTATTCCTTGGATTTTGATTCGGGAGGAGACGTCTGGTTTGAATACCAGTACCTCAAGTCAAGACTTGATTTCAGAGGGCGTTATGATCGAAAAACACTTACCGTCACAGAAGGGGATATAAGTTTTCAAAAATACACACTAACCAAAGTGGAGACAGGTGTAGCCTATCCTCTTTCCATCCATTCTCGCCTGTATGCGGCTCCGTTTGTGGCCAAAACACAGTATTTTAATCTGAATGAGGATTCCTTGATTTACAGCAAAATTCCAGCACTCAACCAACTGAATGTTTCTTATGCTGGGGGAAAGGTGGAATACGTTTACGACCGAACTGAACCCATGGGCTTGTATGCATTTACGGGCACCAAAGGCAAGGTGGGTTTTCAGCACTACCAAGGTCTGAATCTAGGGAATCGCTCGTTTAGCAATTTCTATTTGGATCTTCGCAATTACCAGAAGATTCATAAGAACATCGTACTCGCTTCTAAATTGTACTTTGGATCTTTTATGGGGGCCAATCCCCAGAATTACCTAGTAGGAGGGATGGATAATTGGCTATTTAACAACTTCTACAATCCACCCGCCAATCGTCCGGAGCCATCACCTGTGCGCAATCCAAATGGGCTAGAAAATTCCAATATTCTCTTTGCAGATTTTGTGGATCTTCGGGGCTATGACTACGATGAGATCAGGGGGAGGAACGCACTTACTTTCTCTACCGAATTAAGACTTCCTCTTTTTTCGTATTTGACACGAGGAAATATTACCTCCAATTTTGTTAAAAATTTCCAATTGGTAGGTTTTTATGACGTGGGTTCTGCCTGGAATGAAGCTGCTCCCTGGGAGAAGGTCAACGACCAGAACACGGAAGTGATCAATACCTCTGGTTCACCATTTGTGATTGTGCTGAATAATTTCAACAATCCTTGGCTCCAAAGTTATGGTGCAGGTCTTCGCACGGTGCTGATGAATTACTACATCAAATTCGATGCGGCAAGACCTGTACGGAATTATAAAAATGAAGATTTGAAATTTTACTTTACTTTGGGGTATAATTTCTAAAGCCTATACTGTATGATCAAATCCATGACTGGCTATGGGGTAGCCGGATTTGAGAATGAGCAACTCGTGATCCAAGTAGAAGTTCGCACGCTCAACTCAAAAATGTTAGACCTGTCTATCCGAAGTCCCAGACAATTTGCTGATAAGGAGGCTGAAATTAGAAATCGAGCGCAAGCCATTCTAGATCGTGGCAAAGTCAGTATTTCCATCGATTTTTTAGTGAAAGGGAATCAGAATCTCCCTGTTCAGTTAAATGAGGACCTGTTTAAGACTTACTACAGCGCCTTTGAGCGCCTTGCTGCATCTGTAGGAGAGAAGGATCCAGACCTATTTAAACTAGCACTACAAGCGCCTCAGGTTATGGTTGCCACGAACTTGGATCGAGAGGATTCTGAAGATTGGGGACAAGTAAGTTTAGTATTGGAAGAAGCCTTGCTTCGTTGTGAAGGCTTTCGTACAGATGAAGGCGCTTCCCTTTATGTTAAATTAAAGGAGAATATAGACCTCATTCGACAGGGATGGGCAGCGATCAAAGCCGAAGAGCCCAGCCGCAAGGAGAAAATTCAATCTCGGATTCGAGGACATTTTGCTCAGTGGCTGGATGAACATGCCTTTGACGCGAATAGATTTGAACAGGAACTGATTTACTACTTTGAGAAAATAGACATCAACGAGGAACTGGTACGCTTAGAGACGCATCTAGACTACTTCATGAAGTGCATGGATACTGAAGTGCATCAAGGGAAAAAGTTAGGTTTTATCAGCCAAGAGATAGGAAGAGAGATCAATACCATCGGTTCGAAAGCCAATGATGCAGGACTCCAAAAACTAGTTATCCAAATGAAGGATGAATTAGAAAAAATCAAAGAACAATCGCTAAATGTGCTCTAAGGTCAACAAGTATCAGTCAACGGACAGACAGTCCACGGTCCACGGCATACTTTCTAAAATGGCTAGCCTTATCCTCATCCGTTGATGGGAGTACTAGAATTCTATAAAAAAAAGGCCTGATTACATTCAGGCCTTTTTTGATTTTCATATTTCTTTAGTTTCTGTCAACGAACTTAGCTGATTGGACAAAAAAAAGACCCGAGAGGCTCGGGTCTTTTCTTTTATCCAAGTTTGAATCGGATAGGAAGTCTCATTCGCGTACGAACAGCCTTTCCTCTTTGTTTACCTGGTTCCCATTTAGGGGCAGCTTTTACAATTTTAACGGCTTCTTCGTCACAACCTCCGCCGATACCTCTCAAAACTTCAACGTCTTGAATGGATCCGTCTGTATTGATAACGAATACTACAATTACTGTTCCCTCAACACCCATTCTTCTTGCTTGAGTTGGGTACTTTAGATTGTCTGACAGGTATTTATTCCAGCCAGACATACCTCCAGGAGGGTTAGGCTGAGTTTCTACGACGTCAAAAATGACATCCGCTTTCTCTTCTTCAATCACCACTTCTTTGATGGCAACTTCTTTTACTACGGTTGCTTCTTTAACGTCTACGTCGAAGTTTACGTCAATTTTCTCCTCGATTTTCACCT
>JBANGF010000018.1:0-10480 GCA_037975655.1 Bacteroidota bacterium
CTCCCTAGCTTTTTCCACCCAATCCTTTGGTGCCATTCTTGCTCCTTTTTTGGTAGGCCTTATTGCGGACCGTTATTTTCAAGCACAAAAAATCTTAGGCTCGATTCACTTGATCGGCGCAGCCCTGCTTTTTGGCCTCCACCAAGCCCTCACCTTCGACACTTTCTTTCCTATACTGTTGGGATACATGATTTTGTTTATGCCCACACTAGCTTTGGTTAATTCGATTTCGTTTAACCAAATGCAGCAACCCGAAAAAGAGTTTTCGGCAGTCCGAATTTGGGGAACGCTGGGCTGGGTAGCTGCTGGATTTCTCATATCCGCACTGGCCTGGGATAGCCCCGAGGGATTGGCCAAGGGGCTCCTTGAAAACACCTGGAAACTCGCCGCTACTGCATCGCTGATCCTCGGCATCTACAGTTTTACCCTGCCCGCCACTCCTCCCCAAGCCAAGACGAATGGCCCTTTCCGACTCAAAGAAGCCTTAGGTCTCGTTGCTCTCAGCCTGCTCTCGCATAGAAACTACGCCATCTTCTTCCTCTCCTCCATCCTAATCTGCATCCCCTTGGCCTTTTACTACCAAAACGCCAGCCCATTTTTGACCGAATTGGGCATGGAAAATTCAACAGGAAAAATGGCACTCGGACAGGTCTCTGAAGTTTTGTTTCTAGTAGCACTCCCCTTCTTCTTCTCCCGGTTTGGGCTAAAAAAGACGCTTGCATTCGCCATGCTGGCCTGGGTGATTCGCTACCTTTTCTTTGCCTTTGGGGATGTAGGATCTGGAAATTGGATGCTACTCACCGGCATTATCCTGCATGGGATTTGCTACGATTTCTTCTTTGTCAGTGGGCAGATTTATACCGATGCCCATGCGGGCAAAAAATTCAAATCCGCCGCCCAAGGATTGATCACCCTAGCGACTTACGGAATTGGCATGCTGATCGGATTTTGGATGGCAGGACAAATCTCGGATTTTTACCTACTTGAATCAGGGCTTCACAACTGGAAAGCAATTTGGTTGATCCCCGCTGGGATTTCCGCCCTAGTTTTCCTATTTTTCATTGCTGTTTTCAAAGCAGAGAAAATAACCACCCAAAACTAACCCCTGCGCACCATGAACTTTGACTCGGGAAGACGCTCCTCCTTCAAAAAAATGCTCCTAGGCGGTGCCGCCATGGGCACCCTCTCCTCCTTGAATTTCAAGGAAAAGGAAACTTATGCTCTCAAGGGCAACATCAACCATGGCGTCTGTGCCTGGTCCATGCGTCCGCTAAGCCTCGAGCAACTCTGTGCACAGATCAAATCCGTGGGAGTTGGCGCCATTGACCTAATCAGTCCTGCCAACTGGGATCTCCTCAAAAAATACGACATTCATTGCTCCATGTGCAACGGAGCGGAGATTAGCATTGCCGATGGATTCAATGAGCCTAATTTTCATGCCCAACTGGAAAAAAACTACCTAGAATTGATTCCGCTTGTGCAAAAGGCAGGCTACAAGAACGTGATTGCTTTTTCCGGAAATAGAAGAGGCATGGACGACGAGACCGGATTGAAAA
This sequence comes from Bacteroidota bacterium, assembly GCA_037975655.1. Taxonomy (GTDB): domain Bacteria; phylum Bacteroidota; class Bacteroidia; order Cytophagales; family Cyclobacteriaceae; genus Algoriphagus. The sequence continues at coordinate 1,557 of JBANGF010000018.1, forward strand.
ACTGCGAAATTGGGATCAAAAAAATCCTCAGCCAAGCAGAAAAGCACGGGGTAATCATCACCATGGAACTGCTCAATAGCCGGGTGGATCACAAGGATTACATGTGCGACAAATCTGCCTGGGGTATCGAACTCTGCAAGCGCATCGGAAGCGAGAACTTCAAACTACTCTTCGATATTTACCACATGCAAATTGACGAGGGCGATATCATTCGCACCATTCGTAACCATAACCAATACTTTGGCCATTACCACACAGCCGGAAACCCCGGAAGAAATGACTTGGATGAAAACCAGGAAATAAATTACCCGCCTATCATGCAAGCTATTGTAGATTCGGGTTTCAAAGGCTATGTTTCCCATGAATTTATTCCGAAGGGAGAAGATAAAATTGCTGCATTGGGTCATGCCGTGCAGGTTTGCGATGTCTAATAACAATTAAACCAATACCATTATTATGGCAAATGAAGCGTATGACGCAATTGTAGTTGGGTCAGGTATAAGTGGCGGATGGGCTGCAAAGGAACTTACGGAAAAAGGTCTCCGTGTGCTCCTTCTCGAAAGAGGCCCAAATGTCGAGCACGTAAAAGATTACAAATCGGCCACCTTGGCCCCTTGGGAAGTACCTCACAGAGGTCGTAGAACCCAAGAGCAACTCAACAATCACCCCAACTTGAAGCGCGACTATGTGCTCAATGAACTCAACTTGGACTGGTGGGCACACGAAAATGATTCTCCCTATATTGAAGAAAAACCATTCACTTGGTTTAGAGGCTACCAAGTCGGAGGACGTTCCTTATTGTGGGGAAGACAATCCTACCGCTGGTCAGAAATGGATTTTGAAGCCAATGCCAAGGACGGGATCGCGGTGGACTGGCCTATCCGCTACAAGGACATCGCCCCTTGGTACAGTTATGTAGAGAAATTCATTGGAGTATCCGGATCTAAGGATGGCTTGGTTGTATTGCCTGATGGTGAATTTCAGCCACCTATGCCGATGAACTGTGTGGAAGAGGCTGGAGCTGCAAAAATCAAAGCACATTACAAAGGAGCACGAACTTGGACCATCGGTAGACCTGCAAACATTACGCAGCCCCTTCCTGGTCGCCCAGGATGTCAGTACCGCAACAAGTGCTCGCTAGGATGCCCATTTGGAGGTTATTTCTCCACCCAGGCTTCTACCCTGCCTGCAGCCATGGCAACAGGAAAACTTACCCTACGTCCTTGGTCGATTGTACGCCGCTTGATTTACGACAAAAACAGCCAAAAGGCTACTGGTGTCGAGATCATCGATGGAGAAACAAACCAGACCATGGAGTTTTCCGCAAAAATCATCTTCCTCTGTGCTTCTGCATTCAACTCCACTGCCATCTTGATGCGCAGTGCTACCGATATATGGCCAGGTGGACTCGGATCTAGTTCTGGAGAGCTGGGCCACAACGTGATGGACCACCACTTCCGTTTGGGTGCCAGCGGTACCTACGAAGGTTTTGAGGACAAATACTATTTTGGAAAGCGACCTACTGGACTGTATATCCCTCGATTCCGAAACGTGAATGGCGATAAGCGGGATTACATCCGCGGCTTTGGCTACCAAGGAGGTGCCAGCCGCAGTGGTTGGAGCCGTGATGTGGCCGAACTAGGACTAGGCGGCCCGATGAAGGAAGCGCTTACCGAGCCAGGACCCTGGTCCATGGGCATCACCGCCTTTGGGGAAATCCTTCCTTACCACGACAACTTGATCAAACTCAGTGATACAGTGAAAGACAAGTGGGGTATGGAAGCCTTGGTGATGAACGCAGAAATTAAGGAAAACGAGAAAAAAATGCGCGTTGACATGATGAGCGACGCAGCAGAAATGCTCGAAGTAGCTGGATTCAAAAATGTGAAGACCTATGACAACGGCTACACTTTTGGACAAGGGATACACGAAATGGGTACAGCGCGTATGGGTAAAGATCCAAAGACCTCAGTCTTGAATGGCAACAACCAAGTATGGGATGCCAAAAACGTGTTTGTAACGGATGGAGCCTGCATGACTTCTGCAGCAGCACAAAATCCTTCCTTGACCTACATGGCCTTGACTGCAAGAGCAGCGGCTTTTGCCGTTGAAGAATTGAAAAAGCAAAACCTCTAATCCGACAAGAACATGACCTTAATGAATAGAAGAGACGCGCTAAAATCCGTGGTACTCCTGATGGGAGGAACGGTAATCGGTTCAACCGCAATTCTAACCGGATGTGCACCCGATTCACAGTTGAAGGATTTGAACTTTAGCGCCAAGGATTTGGCCTTTTTGGATGAGATTGGCGAAACCATCATCCCGACTACCAACACCCCTGGAGCGAAGGCTACCAAAATTGGGGAGTTTATCCAGATGATGGTGAAAGAATGCTACGATGCAGACCAGCAGACCACCTTCATCGCCGGATTGAATACCATCCGCACGGATTTCAAAGCAGAAAAAGGAGTAGACTTTATGGAGGGAACACCAGAAGACCGCTTGGCATTTCTCAATGCAATGCACCAAAAATATGTGGCTAGTGGAGAGGAAAAGCAACCTGAGATCATCCACATGCTTCGCGATTTGACCGTGCTCGGCTACTTCAGTTCAGAGATTGGTGCTACCCAAGCCCTCCAATACCAAGAGACACCGGGGCGATTTGATCCTTGCGTGGATTACAAAAAAGGAGATCGAGCCTGGGCTTAATTTAGATTTCAATTTGCTGCCTGCCTTTCACAAGGGCAGGCAGTTTTTTTTTTCGTTTAATCTGCATAATCTTCTTGAAGAGGCTTTTTGAAGATGTAAATGTAAATCACCAAAATAAAAATTAGGAGTAGGGCCAGTTCAAACTGCGCCCAGATTTGAGATCGGTTGATCAAGGTTTTTGCTTTGGATACGAGTTTGCCTCCTTCTTCCAACTGGATAGCACTCAATTTATCCAAGTCCTGCTGAGCTCGGGAGATCTTTTGATCGTAGACCTTGACTTGGGACTCATTCACCCCTGAAGAATCATTGTAGAGAAGTTGGTAATTTTTGATGCTCAGGTCTTTCTCAATGATTCGTTTGAAATCAGTCAACAAGGTAGCCTCTTTCTCGGTCAACTGCGTTGCCTCAAAGGCTGCCACGATTTTCAAAATCTCCTGCTCCTCTTTGGAGATCTCCAGTACTGCCTTGGAATAATCAAAATTGATAGTACAATGGTCCACCAATTTTTGAATGGTGAATAACTTTTCGGAAATCTGAAAAATATAACTTTCTACTAGCAAGCGGTCTTTATACACATCGGATAGCGTACTGCTTACAGATCGAAAGGATTGACGTTCCAATAGATTTTTTCCATACAGCATCACCAAAAGTGCCCCGATAATCAGGAAGGCGCTTATTTTTCGTTTTTTATAGGAAGTTGCCATAACAATAAGTAGTTCTAACTATTCGTAAGAGAGAAATAAACCAGTTTCTTTCCAATTCACGAGGGATTTGAGGTAAATTTCAGAGATTTTTCATTGGATTTTGATCGTAAATACGTACGTAATCCACTTCCATACGTTGTGGCCAAATAGCCGGATCTACACCCTCCTTCCCTCCCCAGTTGCCTCCCACGGCAAGGTTAAGAATCAAGTAAAAGGGTTGATCAAAGGGCCACTCTTTGTAATCATTGCCAGTCTTTTCGAAAGTAAAATAGAGCTTCCCATCGATGTAAAAATCGATTTGCTCCTTCCTCCAATCCACTGCATAGGTATGAAAGTCTGTAGCGAAGTCAGGAATGAGCAACTTTCCTCCCTTTTGGGTTCCCAACAGGTGGTTGAAGGCTTCGGTATGTACCGTGCCATGGACTGTTCCGGGATCATAGCCTACATGCTCCATGATGTCGATTTCTCCGCTCTTGGGCCAAATACCAAAATTGTTCACTTCAGGAAGCATCCATATTGCTGGCCAGGTGCCGCGTCCTTGAGGCAACTTGGCTCGAACCTCTACATAGCCGTATTGCCAGGATCCCTTTCCTTTGGATACCAGTTTGGCAGAGGTATAGCCCTTGGGATGACTCGCATCCGCATGAGCCTCCACGAGTAATACCCCTCCTTGCACGCGAGCGTTCTTCAATTGTCCAGAAGTGTATAGTTGAAGTTCATTGTTGCCCCATCCATGATCTCCCACCTCAAGGCTCCATTTGCTCGAATTAGGAAGCCCATCTTGCTCAAACTCATCCGACCAAAGGAGCTTGGCCTCCATTTTTGATGCTTGGGGAAAAGTAGAAAAAGAGAAAAGAACACAGATAGAAAAGAGGCAAACGACTTTCATAGCAGGAAGAAAAACTTTTTGGACTAGGATTAGGTTGACAAAATAAAGCAATACCCTCTTTAGAATCGAGGATTACTCCTATTTTAGCAACGAATATACTCCCAAAATTATGGCATACTACGTTCGACTCGGACAAATTCCTCCAAAAAGACACACCCAGTTTCGTCAACCGGATGGCAGCCTATTCAAAGAAGAGTTGGTGAGTTCCAAAGGATTCTCAGGAATCTATTCCAACCTCTACCACATCTACAATCCCAATGAAGTAAAATCCATCGGGACACCTACTCCCTACAGCTGGAAGGCAGCAGATGCCCATGGCCTCAACCAAACACACCTCAAAACTTCCGAAGTAGGCATCACCGGAGAGGATTACCTCAGCGCGCGTCGTATGCTCCTGATCAACAATGACGTGATGATGGGGATCTGCACGCCGAAGCAACGGAAGATGGATTATTTTTTCAAAAATGCAGATGGAGACGAGTTGATTTACATTCACGACGGAGAAGGGGTCATGTACTCTCAATTTGGAAAGTTGGTGGTCAAAAAAGGCGATTACATCGTCATTCCGAGAACAACCATTTACCGATTTGAATTTTCCGAAGAAGGGCCACTCCGACTTTTGGTGATGGAATCCCAGGGACCTATCGAAACGGTGAAGCGCTACCGAAATGAAGTGGGACAACTGCTCGAACATTCGCCTTACTGCGAGCGCGACATTCGCCCCCCTCACGAAATCCACCTGGAAGAGCAAAAGGGGGATTACCTAATTCAAATCAAAAAGCAAGGCATGCTTCATCCCTACCATTATGCGCACAGCCCCTTGGACATCGTAGGCTGGGATGGCTACCTCTATCCCTATGCCTTGTCCATTCACGACTTTGAACCCATCACGGGCAGAATCCACCAACCGCCTCCCGTGCACCAGACCTTCCAGGCTGCAGGATTTGTGGTTTGCTCCTTTGTACCTCGCTTGTTTGACTACCATCCCTTGTCCATCCCAGCGCCCTACAACCATAGCAACATTGACTCAGACGAAGTGCTGTACTATGCCGAAGGGGAGTTTATGAGCAGAAAAGGTATTGATCGAGGCTCCTTTACCCTGCACATGGGAGGCTTGCCCCATGGTCCACATCCAGGAACGGTGGAAAAATCCATCGGAGCCAAGGAAACTCATGAGTATGCAGTCATGCTAGACACTTTCCGACCCCTGCAAATCACCACGGACGCCTTGGAGTTTGTAGACAAAAATTACCCCATGAGTTGGACTCCCTGAAAAAACAAAAACCGGATTTTACTCCGGTTTTTTTATGGGCTTAGGTTAATGCCAAACTTAAAGACCTAAGAACTTCAACTCCTCTTCCAAGGAGATTTCCTTGTGTTTGTATTCTTGTCGATCAAGCAAACTCTTCTCTGTAGAAAGTCTATTGAGACTAACCGAGTGCGCGTAATAATCTTCATCCCATTCTGGGCAATTTTTATAACCCTCTTCCTCCAACTTCTTGCAGATTAACTGCTGTACGAAGCGCGCCAGTTGGTCCACGGAATGGTTACCCGGTAACTTGATTAAGATATGGATGTGATTTGGAAGTACACTGAGGTGCGTTTGTTTCTCATAAAAATCCAAAGGCAATTCTTCGAGTACTTTTTTGATAGACCCCGCCATTTCAGAGGTAATCAAGGGCGCATGTCCTTTGGTCCAAAGAACAAGGTGCGTCCAGATATTTGAGTGTGAATGGGGCATTTTGAGAAACGTATTGACTAAAAATAGAAACAAAAATTTTTAGTTCCTAGTAAATCCTTGATTTTCAATAGGTAATATTTGAATTAGAACTAAGGATTATTAACAAAATAGGCTTCCTTGAGACAAGGAAGCCTTTTCCCCAACTTAATGGAGTTTAAATTTTTTGGATAGTTAATTTCCGAGTACTGCCTGAATCGGCTGACCAGTGGTACCATTCGGTATCCGGATTTGAAGCAAATTGGCAAGAGTAGGAACGATGTCCGTCACAGTGGTGTAGGCTGAACTTTTTCCTGGCTTGATACCCCAACCATAAAAAGCAATGGGTACGTGGGTATCGTAAGAATAGCCCGAACCATGGGTGGTTCCTCGCTTGCCGCCCACCAACCAGGCCGGTTCCAATACAAGCAATACATCCCCAGAAGCCTTGTGGTTGTAGCCCATCTGCAAGAGATGCGCTCGGGATTGGGTAAATTCCTGGCTACGAAGGTCTGCTGCTGTATAGGCTTCCTTCACTCCAGCGAAGCCCAACACAAACTGAGCGATGTCTCGCTGCATCTGTTCCAAATCCATTTTTTTCTCTTGAATCAAAGCATGATTGAGAAACACTTGCTCGTTGGAAAAATTGAGAATCCAATCTCCCTCCCCATACTTGGCTAATGCAAATCCTTTCAACTGACCTTGAACCATCCCGGAATTGAAATTTCCAGCAGGAATACGCTCACTCAACATGTATTGCGGCACATCCGCTACGGCATGATCTGCCGAGATAAAGACAAGGTACTCGCCCTTGCCTATTTTTTGATCGAGGTAGGTAAAGAACTGGGCCAAATCCCGATCCAATCGCAAGTAATTGTCCTCTACTTCGATGGAAGAAGGCCCGAATCGGTGCCCAATGTAATCTGGACTAGAGAAACTGATCGCGAGGAAATCGGTAACTACCCCTTGACCTAATTTTTCCCCTTCCAAGGCCGCATAGGCAAAATCCAAGGTGAGGCTATTGCCAAAAGGAGTGGAAGGCACCAAGCCATAGCCCCCGTTAGCTCCTTTCAAGGCTGCTAAATCATAAGGAAAACTAGGACTATCCTTGCCAATAAAGGGAGACTCAAAGTCGTTGTGATCCGGAAGACTATTCACATAAGTCTCCACCGGAAATAGGGTTTTCCAAGTTTGGCTTAAGTAATGATCTGGACGCTTTTTCGCATTAAAATTCGTCACCCAAGTAGGTAGGGTCTGCCGGTAATAGGTGGATGTCATCCAGTCCCCATTTACGTCATCGTACCAATAGGCATCTCCCGTATGGCCTGCAGGGAAACTTGCTCCCCGATCCTTGATGGCAATGCCTACTACCTTGGAGCGCTTCCCGGTAGAAAGGCGCAACTCGTCCGTGATGGTTGTGGTCAACAAATTTCGAGGGCTAATTTTCCCATTTTCAGGAGTTCCACCCACATGGCTCACCAGGGAATCCTCCGCACAGTAAATCGATTTTTTTAGAGAAGGCACATACCAATTGTTGCCAATCACCCCATGCGTGGCAGGTGTCGCTCCAGTATAAACTGAGGCGTGGCCAGGTCCTGTGTAGGTAGGAATGTAATTGTAATGCCCATTGGTCATCATAAATCCCTGTTGCGTAAATCGCTTGAACCCACCTTCTCCAAAGCGGTCGGCAAAGCGGTAAAAATATTCCTGCCGCATTTGGTCGACAATGATGCCCACCACCAGCTTTGGCTTTTTTGGAGCTTGCTGCGCGATTGCAGCGGTACCCAAAGAAATGCCCAGAAGGAAGCCGAAAAAGAATCGTTTCATAGGAATTGTAGAATTTTCCCAAAGATAGGGATTCGAAAAGTTTCCTGGGTTAAACTTATGTTAAATGGCAATATCGCAAGAAAATAATTGGCTAATGCATCTCGAGCACTCGGCGCATCAGGTTTCAGGCTTCGAGACTTGAAATTTTCCCTAACTTGCAGACGGATTTATCCGTGTACACCCCATGCAAACTTATTTTCGGATTCTTTCCTATGCCCGACCTTATGGGAGATTTATTCCGGTTTACGTCGGATATACGCTCTTGGCCATTGTGTTTGGATTGATGAACTTCACGCTTCTGAAGCCACTTTTTGATGTGATTTTTGAGCAGGTCGCTCCCGATGCCCTAGAAAAATTCCGAAGCCAACCGACCTTTACCCTTTCCCTAGACTATTTCATTTCCCTGTTCAACCACCTCTTTTTACAGGTAAGTGAATCCTACGGTAAGTTTGGGACCTTACTCTTCGTTTGTTCCATCATTGTAGGATCGGTATTCCTTTCCAACCTATTTACCTACCTCTCTGGCGTAGTTTTGGCCCAAGTGCGGGCTCAAGTCATCAAGGGGATGCGCATGGATATTTTTGAAAAAGTAAGTGCCCTTCACCTGGGCTATTTTTCCAACGAACGGAAGGGGGACCTCCTTTCCAAAATGACCAATGACATCCAGGAGGTGGAAAATACCATTGTCCAATCCCTGCGGATCCTTTTTCGAGAGCCAGCCACCATCGTCCTCTATTTTGGAGTGCTCTTTTTCATGTCAGTGCCCCTCACCCTCTTTACCATTCTGATCATCCCGATCTCAGGGGCAATCATCGGAGGCATTACGCGGCGATTGCGAAAAACCGCCATCCAAAGCCAACAATCCCTCGGTCGTATCGTGAGCATTTTGGACGAGACCCTGGGTGGCATGCGCGTGGTGAAAGCCTTCAATGGTGAAAAATTTGTGCAAGGAAAATTTGATTCCGAAACCGATTACTACTCCGATGTGAATGTGAGCATGGCTCGCAAGAATGAGCTAGCAGGTCCCATCTCCCAATTTCTAGGTGTAAGTGTAGTTGCAGGTATTCTCCTGTACGGG
>JBANGF010000027.1:0-2553 GCA_037975655.1 Bacteroidota bacterium
TTATCTCTTCGACAGATACAACCTTTATCCCGTTGGATGCCTTGAGAGAACTAATAATCTCCGCGTACTTATTCAATAATTGATTTGACATGTGAACCTCCTTTTTCATAAGTATAAAGGAGTATTCAAAAAAGTAAAGGCGAGGTTAGATGGAAAAACTATTCAATTGAGGATTTTTTAATTTTCTAAATTCTTTTCTACACTTTCAAACACATTGTAATATACAAATTCCCAGAGTTCTCCTGAGTTCCCCACACAGCCATTCAGTGTGTTCAGGCTATCGTATTTGCCGCCAAGCTGTTGGTAGTAGGTGGTTTTGTTTTGGGGATCTTTTTCCGCCAAGCCCAGCAGCGCGTAGTAGCGCACATTGGGGGAGGGGTGTCGAAGGAGCAAGGTCAACTCCTCCAAACTAGCCTGCTGCTGCAGCGCTTCGTAGGCTTGGTACACCTCTGAAAAGCTCCCTGAAAAACCGACTTGCTGGCTTTCTACTCGTTCCTGCATCGCTAAGTAGTGAGTCAATCGATTCAACTGCTGGTTTCCGAGAAACTTAAAGTCGGGCTTTATTCCGTCGATGACCACCAAAGGTTTGCAAGTATGCGGGTATCTGAGATGACAGGGAATATCGGGTTGTACTTCTTTCGCTTGCTGGCACGAAGCGAGAAGAATAAGGAAAAAAAAGAGAGATCGGTGCATATCTTTTCAACGGATTTTGCTCCAACTTATTTCAATCCATTCGCTATTTTGTAGGAGACAGCCGGCTCAAAAAAGTAATTTTTGAAAAACGATACTAAATCATTTTCCCCCGCGTTCTTTCTTTTTTACTTGCCCATGCTCACCCTATTGGATCGAATTTTGGATTGCTTTGCCCGTATGGATCGTACTGGACTGGAGGAACACTTGTCTCCAGATTTTACCTATTACGAAGTATCCAAGGACAATTTTCTAGATCGTCTGGATGACTTTTGGAAGGACTGGCGCACAAAAGGGTCGTATTTCGATGCACTACAGGTAATTCCTGGTTGCTGCTGCAACAAAGCCTGCCAAAACCACCTAGGGAAAACAGCCTACCAGTTCCGCTCCCCCGATGGCAGAAGCCTGGACCTTCGCTTTGTACTTGAGCTGGATTCGCAGGGGAACTATATCATCAAAGACATCTATCCCTGTCATGACTTGCTAACTTTCGAGCGGATTGAAGGGCCGAATAGTCCCCTGTGTTTTTCAGTGTACGAAGACGACAAGCGGAATACCGAACTCCCAAATAATTATCCAATCCTCCTCAGCCAAACCCAGAAAGGCCTTTCCGACTGGAAAGAGCTACTCAGCCAAGTTTCCTTGGAGTTGGGACAGCTTCACAACTGGCTGCGTGACTACGAAAACGCCTACCAAGATTGTGGCGAATGGATAGACCTTGGGGATACCGTTTGGAGGTGGGATGAGTTTCTCCGAAGCTACCACGACGTGGAACTCTTTATTTCCTTTGTGGAAGAGTTTGAGGCAGAGCGGATTTGCTTCCTGGTTGGGGACTATATAGGCCTATCGGAGGAGCAACTGCTGCCCTTGATCTTGGATATCGAACGCCGGATGGAGCTTCGCTATACGGTGATGCATGGAACGGATTTTGACATCTCTTTACATGAGGTTCGCGGAGAGATCCGCGTCAATTGCCGCACCTCGTTTTCCCTGGACTTCAGCTTACTAACTGCCATTCAAGCCTTTCGAGGCTGGTTTCAACAGGAGCGTGCCAAACTACTCGTGAAATACTTTGCCCTGACAGCCGCTGAGCGAGATTCCTTTTTGGAGACAGCTAACAATCCTTTTCAGCTGTACCAGGTAGGAACAATGCTTTCTTTTCATATCCAAACCCGAGAGCGTTTTCGCAAGTAAGGAGTTTTTATCCCTTTTCGGTTGGGATCCCATCTTTCACATCATTTACTCGAGTAAACTCGTTTACCGATAGTTTTCCTTTTTTGGAGTATTCCGCTGGGTACTCCAACGCATAGTGCACATTATTTTTACGATTACCCTCTTTTTTACGCGTACCTAATCAATTTTCTAACCCTTTTTTTCCAAACCCAAGACCCATGACAAACACCCTGAATCCCGCCTCCGCTGAAGCCATCCAGCCTAAGAAAAAAACTACCTACTACCACCTCGTGCTGGACCGAAGCGGAAGCATGGACTCCTGCTGGCAGGAAGCCAGACAGGTCATCGATAGCCAACTCCGCGACCTGAAGCGCATCCAGGAGGAGAATACCAACTCATCCCTGATCTTTTCCTACTGTGGATTCAATCAAGTGCTACGATTTGGAGATAGTTTGATGCCCGTGGATCAGGCTAGCATCAACTGGGAACTGATCTACCCCGATGGGATGACTTCGCTCAACGATGCGATAGGAGAGAGTATTCATTACCTGAACCAAAAGGCAGGTGCGGCCTTGAGTGATGCGGATGCCGATGTAGTCATGCTGATCCTGACAGATGGATTAGAGAACTCCTCCAAGCAGTATTCGCCGACGGCAATCAAAACCTTGATGGAAACCTGCGAGCAATCGG
>JBANGF010000028.1:0-2716 GCA_037975655.1 Bacteroidota bacterium
ATGGAAATGATGCATCAGGTGGTGCACCTGTGCTGGCAGAGAAAAAATAAGATTTGCTGCGTTTGATTTCATTTCGAGAGCAAATATAAAATTTTTGTACCAAGTACCAAGTACGAAGTACAAAGTATGGAATAATGCTAGCAAGATAATTCTGCAATTCTAATTTGAACTTCAATCTTCATTTTAAAGATACTTTGTACCTGGTACCTGGTACTTTGTACAATTATCTTCTAAACTCCATACTCACCGAATTGATGCAGTACCGAATGCCTCCTTGGTCGCTGGGGCCATCGGGGAAGCGGTGACCTAGGTGTCCTCCACAGGAAGCACAAATGATCTCTTCGCGAATCATGAAGTGGCTGTAGTCCATGTGCACCTCGATGGCTTCTGGACGAATGGGCTGGGTGAAGCTTGGCCAACCGCAGCCGCTGTCGTACTTGAAGTCCGAGTGAAAAATGGGGTTGCCACAGCCCTTGCAGGAATAGATGCCTGTTTCCTTATTGAGCGTATAGGCACCTGTGAAGGGTCTTTCTGTTCCTTTTTGGCGCAGGACTTGGTAAGACAAGGGGTCCAATTGGTTCTGCCACTCTTCTTCGGATTTTTGGATGGGGTAGATTTTATTTTTCATAGGTAATTAGCAAATGGTTTGTACCAAGTACGAAGTACAAGGTACCAAGTATGGGGTTGTGTTAGCAGGGTAGTTCTGCTATTTCATTTTGAAGCCAACTTGTATTTGGAAGGTACATTGTACCTGGTACATTGTACTATTTTCTCGGTATCAACTTCAATGTTCCTTTCGCCTCATCCAGAATCTCTTGCTTATTCATCAGTTGTGGTCGGTACTGACCATCTACATACAGTTCTTTCTGGTCGGAATAGTGCTTGCTAAAACGGTTTCCTGAGTTTCCTGTAGGCAAGACGGATACGGATTCTTCCACATTCTCAAAGTCCAATAGGATGCGCATGGCAGGTCCTGAGGTTACTTTGTAGATGCCGGTTCCGTTTAATTTGAAGGCCAACTTGTTTACTGATTCTTCATTGGCTTCTACGGCTTCGGTACGGACATTGAAGAGTTTGTCCAAAGGCTTCTTGGCACCGAGAGGGTGAGGGTGTTCGACGGTCACTGCCTTTTCCCATTCCCAGTCTCCTTGGCTTTCACCAAACTGCTGAGTTAGTTCCTCCAAACTCAACTTCAAGGCTTCGTTCACAATCTCTGCTCGTGATTCTTTGGCGCTAGTATTTTTCTTGTCCCACCACTTGTTTTGTTCGTGGGTAAAGAAATGGGAGGTGCTGCCGATCATGATGAAGGTTTGGAGGTAACTCTCAAAACCTTCTTTCCCGATTTCATCTTCCATGGCTAGGCGTAGGGTATGGTACAGCCACTTGTAGTACAGGGTGGGAGCGGTATGGCTTAGGTCATGATCGCCTTCCCAATCTGCCAGTTCGCCTAGGATATCCTCGTATTTTTCAAAGTTACCTTGGGTGACCTGTTCGAGTAAGAAGTCTGCATTTTGAACCGATTTTTCATTGATGGTTTCCAATTGCAGGTCTTCAAGGGATTCTTGGGTCCAGTCTTTTTTGGAAGTAACCGTCTTGGCAATTCGGTTCCAGCGCTCACCGGGATAGTAGTAACCTGGAATGAAGATTCCAGATTTGGTAGAGTCGGGCTGATTGTTGGCCGAGGCAACAAATCCAGATTCAGGATTGATGCTCTGCGGGTTTTCAGTGAAGGGGTACCATCCTTGAGGTTGAGCCGCTGGATCTGATCCATCCGCGAAAATGGTAGGATGTACGGCAGTTCCCCGTATGGGGAGTTTGGCCGCTGCCCACCAGGCAATGTTACCTAGGCTATCCCCGTACATGATGTTGAGACCTGGAGCATGGATGAGCGCTGCGGCATCTGCCACATCTTGTATGCTGCTCGCATGGTTGATCTGGTACACGGCTTCCAGGGCACGGGTAGGCTCAAGAAGGTACACCCACCAAGAGGACACCGGATTGGAGGTCATCGCTTGAATTTCCTTTACCACCGAATTCATTACCGGTCCGTGAACGGTCTCCTTGATTTGAAAGGTGATCGGTTGCTGCCCTTTGACCTGAATCACTTCCATACGGGTGGTGATGGGGTAAATGGAATCACCAACAATAATTTCATTCGGATTTGCGGGATTTAATTTTTCCTCAAAAAAGTCCTGATCGTCGTTTTCAAACATGGTCAAGCCCACGCTGTGGTGTCTGGAATGCCCTACCAGTCCAAAGGGGATGCCTGCCAGGTGGTTGCCATAGAAACTATAGCCTGGGTATTCAATATGGGCTTCAAACCAAACGGAGGGAGAGGAAAAGCCAATGTGCGTATCATTTGCAAAAAGAACCTTACCCGACTCGGTGCGGCTACCTGAGATCACCCAGGCATTGGATCCTTCTAGCATTGGGGTAGGAAGTTTATCCAATAGGGCGGTAAGCTTGGAGTTGACTGCACTGGCTCCGGCCTTTAAGGAATCCGGGTAATTGACTGGGATGACGTGGTGGTTGGGAAGCGTCTGCACGGCCAGAGAGGCAAGGTAATCTGGACCCCATTTACGTGCAATTTGTGTTACCAAAGGGTCAGTTTTCAAACTCATTGCAAAGGAAAAGGACATGTAGCCCAAGACAGAGTGCATGTCATCCAAGGTGTAGGGACGTGGTTTGTGTCCAAGGAGGAGGTATTCTACCGGAA
>JBANGF010000042.1:0-2849 GCA_037975655.1 Bacteroidota bacterium
CCAAGCACCCCCGAAATTGAATTTTCAAGTTTGGAGTATGTGGGAACTTCTGGTCAAGACTCCTTGCTGCTCACACTAAAATTTAAGGATGCTGAGGGTGATTTAGGATTAGCTGCTACAGACATCAACCCACCCTTCAATCCACTTGTCTACAAAAGAGATGCTTCTGGGGCATTGATTACCTATGCCAAAAGGCCAAGTAATGCACCAAGCTACAACCCTATTGACTGGGTAATTGATCCCATCGTCAATAACGTGATTATCAAGGACACCATTTGGGTGGAGAAAAACGAAAACCAGTACAATATTTTCGTGCGCTTTTTCATCAAGCGAAATGGACAGTTTCGTGAGTTTAAATGGCAAGACCCACCCTTCTATACCACCTTCAACGGAAGATTTCCTCGAATATTAAACACAGATGTCGGACAGGCAGTAGAAGGTAAAATCACCTACCGAATGCTTTCTTCAGGATGGGAATCTATTTTTAGAACAGACACGCTCCGCATAGACGTACAAATTCAAGATCGTGCACTCAATCGCTCCAATGAGGTTTCTAGTCCTGCCCTTACACTCAAGCAGATCACCAGAAAATAAAATAAGGTAGTCAAAAATGACTAGCTTATTTTTTAAATAGCAGGATATTTTTTGGGATTGGATTCGTGCATTATCTGGTAGACTTTCTCTACCACATCTTCTACACTAGGCTTAGAAAAATAATCCCCATCTGTGGAATAGGCAGGTCGATGCGCTTGGGCAGCTAAGGTTTGTGGAGCAGCATCCAAGTAGGCATAGACACCTTGATGGTCTAGTACTTGCTGCAACATGTAGGCAGTTCCTCCTCCTGGTACATCTTCATCCGCAAACAATACCCGGTTGGTTTTTTGAATGGATTGGCCAATGACTCCATGGGTATCAAAAGGCAAGAGGGTTTGCACGTCGATTACCTCCAATGAAACTCCGATTTCCGCTAGTTCAGCAGCTGCATCCAGCACAATTCGACACATGCTGCCATATGTTACTACTGTCAAGTCTTTTCCTTCACGGAGCACCTCAGGAACGCCCATAGGCACGGTATATTCTCCAATATTATGAGGAAGCTGCTCTTTCAATCGGTAGCCATTGAGACATTCAATAACCAATGCTGGTTCATCGGATTGAAGCAAGGTGGTATACATTCCTGCCGCTTGAGTCATGTTTCTTGGAACGCAAACAATCATGCCTCTAAGGGTCGACAGAATCATACCCATAGGAGAACCTGAATGCCAAACACCCTCTAGACGGTGCCCTCTGGTTCGAACAATCAAAGGAGCTTTTTGTCCACCCTTGGTACGATACGTAAGTGTAGCTAGGTCATCCGACAACAATTGGATGCCGTACAATAAGTAATCTAGGTACTGGATTTCCACCATGGGACGGAGTCCTCGCAAAGCTGCTCCGATTCCTTGACCGATGATGGTACATTCTCGGATACTCGTATCCATCACTCGCCAATCGCCATGCTTGGCTTGCAATCCCGCAAAAGCTTGATTTACATCTCCAATTTTACCTACATCCTCACCCAAGGCAAAGAATCGAGGATTATGTTCCAAGGTGTAGTCAAAGAAAGCTTGAAGAATTTCTCGCCCATCTACCAAAAGTGAGTCTTCGGTTACCTGAGCTGGAATCACTTTGCAACGATCTACTGAATATTCAGTTTGACTGTACAAATGACTGTTATAGCGGTCTTGATTTTTTTCTTGAAGTTGATTATACCAATTCGCCAATTCCTTCTTGATTTCATCTCCTTCAGTACGAAGTAAAAACAAACACTTTCGTACCGTACTGACCACATCCTTTCGAATTGGATTAATGGTTTTTTTGAGTTCATCCGCCAATTGAAGTAAGGCAATTTTTCGTGAAGATTTCTCAGCAGTGAATCGTATCAGTGCAAGCGCTTCTTCTAATTCAACCTTTATTTCTCCATTGAATTCATTCCAAGCAGCGTCTTTTTGACGCTTCACCTCTCCCTTCACTTCGGATTCAATCTCATCCAAAAGGTCCGCTGTCGCAAATCCAGAAGAGATAATGTATTCTCGGAATTTAAGGATGCAATCCCAGTCTTTTTCCCACTGCAGTCTTTCTTTACTCTTGTATCGCTCGTGAGAACCTGAAGTGGAATGCCCTTGTGGCTGCGTCATCTCCTCTACATGCAGTAACACTGGTACATGCTCCTCACGAGCCAATCGTCCAGCGCTGGTAAAAGCTTCATTCAAGGCTTCGTAATCCCAACCCTTTACACGAAGAATTTCAAAACCTTTTTCCGTGTCAGTACGCTGTAAACCAAGTAAAGCTTCAGATATACTGCCTTTGGTCGTGTGAAATTCTTGAGGTACAGATATACCAAATCCATCGTCCCATACTGCAACCACCATGGGCACTTGAAGAACCCCGGCCGCATTGAGTGTTTCAAAAAACATCCCTTCAGAGGTGGACGCATTGCCAATGGTACCCCAGGCAACCTCATTTCCATGAACTGAAAAATCAGTCAAGTCTTTCAGGCCCTTGTTGTTTCGGTACAGTTTGGAGGCAAAAGCCAATCCCAAAAGCTTCGGCATTTGAGCCGCTGTGGGAGAAATATCTGCTGCTGAATTGTATTGAGCGGTCAAGGATTTCCAAGTCCCATCCTCGTTTAAGGATCGGGTGGCAAAATGTCCATTCATCAAGCGTCCTGCACTAGCTGGGTCCGCTTCTGCATTGGTATGGGCATACAATTGGGCAAAATACTGCTGAACAGTCAATTCGCCTAATGCCATCATGAAGGTTTGGTCCCGATAATAACCTGCCCTAAAATCACCCTTTTGAAAGGCACG
>JBANGF010000100.1:0-5301 GCA_037975655.1 Bacteroidota bacterium
TCCGCAAGCGTAAAAATAAAGTCCTCCTTCAGGGAGTCGGTCACCTCCATCGGATCAAAATAGGAGACGGTAATATTTTCTGCCGAATAGGCATTAAAGGTGCGCACGGTCTCCTCGACGGATTTTTGAAGGCGACGCATCCCTCCAGGGAGATCCTCCCCAGTCAGCAAAATATCCACATGCAAGGGACGATCTATCCCTTCCAAAAGCTGAAGTGTGGAAGGATGAAGCGAATAGCGCTTTTCTTCCGTGAGATCAATTCGAAAACGAAGTACCTGCCCCAAGCCGAAGAGCACCAAGATACCCAAGACCAGGATTCCTACTGGAAGGAGCCGATGTGAACTGCGCTGCTTCATTTTCCCTTCAAAATCAAAACCGCTGCCCCAAGAAAAGTCCAAATCATGCCCAGCAGAAAAAAGAGGTCTCTGCTATCAATCACACCTCGACTCAGGCTATCGTAGTGGTAGCTTAAACTGAGTTCCTCCACCCAATAAGCCCAGTCTCCTGGTACCATCCCCGCCAAGGCTGTCAATCCAAAGTACAAGACAAAGCAAAGAAATACACCGAGCACAAAGGCTACCACTTGCTGGGAGGTCAGCGAACTCGCAAACAAACCCACAGCGGCAAAAGTAGCACCAATCATCAGTAGCCCGAGCCAACTTCCAAAAAAGCCCGCCCAATCCAAGTTGCCAGGAGGATTTCCCAGCAGGGAAATGGAATAGGCATAGCCCAGGGTGGGAAGTACGGCTAGAAAAACAAGTAGGAGTAGTGCCAAGTACTTGGCCAAGACAATCTGAACCAGGCTAAGCGGGGAAGTCTGCAACAGTTCCCAGGTTCCCGAACGTCGCTCCTCCGCCAAACTTCGCATGGAGATCGCCGGAATCAGAAAGGTAAATACATAAGGGGTGTACAGAAACAGGGACTCCAAATCGGCATAGCCGTAATCCAGCACGGAAGTTTCTGGAAAAACCCAGACAATCAAGCCCAAGGCCACTAGAAACAATACCAGGACCAGGTAGCCGGTAAGGCTCCCAAAAAAGGCCGAGATCTCTTTGAGGAATAAACTTTTCATTGGCCCTGCGTGATTTCCCGAAAAAGTGTTTCCAAATTTTTGACGCCTTGATCCAAGCGAATCAGGCTGAGTTGCCGTTGCGCCACCACCTGCAAGATGGCCTTGCGCGCTTCTGCAGCATTCGGAGCAAGGAGCACCAGTTCCTGTGGTGCTTTACCTCCAAAACTGGGGATGCCGATGCCTTCAAACCAGGACAATTCCAGGGCTTCTTCCGTTTCGAGAATCAAGCTCACCTGAGAGGAAGCCGATTTCAAGTCTGCCAGCGAACCTGCCGATCGGATTTTTCCTTGGTTGATGATCACCACATCCTGGCAAACGGCCTCCACCTCTTGCATGATGTGTGTGGAAAAAATCAAGGTCTTATTTTCGGCAACTTCCTGAATCAAGGTTCGGATTTCTACCAATTGGTTGGGATCTAAGCCGGTGGTAGGCTCATCCAAGATCACCAGTGCTGGATCGTGAAGCAGTGCCCGTGCAATGCCCACCCGCTGACGATAGCCTTTGGATAGTTGCCCAATTTTCTTGTGCTGCTCCTGTTGAAGCCCTGTTTTGCGGATCATTTCCTCCGTACGGCGACGGATATCGGCAGATTTCATGCCGTAGATGCCTCCTGAAAATTCCAAAAACTCACGGACGTAGCTGTCCAAGTAGAGGGGATTGTTCTCAGGAAGGTAGCCAATCCGTGCGGCTAGTTTTTTGGGATGTGCCAGTGCATCTTCTCCCAACACGCTTACCGATCCTGAATCTGCAGCAAGGTAACCCGTGATGATTTTAAGGGTAGTGGACTTGCCTGCTCCATTGGGACCCAAAAAGCCTAAAATTCGCCCTGGAGAAGCCGAGAAACTGACTTCATCCAGTGCTTTTTGGGAACCGTATCGTTTACTGAGCTGAGAAACTTGGAGAGACATGCGGGGGCGATTCAATGCAAATCGAGTACTTACAAAAATACAGATTGCTCTTGGAACGACAAGGGGGATTCTTTAGGTATGGGTCTCCCTATTTTTTTCCTTTTGGGCGAAGTGGACGGCACTCCACATCTACCACAAAATAGTTGGGATGCGTTTCTAGGGTTTGCACGACAGTTTGTGCCACATCCTCCGCTCGCATCATGTGTTCGTGCGCATCCATGCCCGGGATGTCATCGAAGAAGTGGGTTTGGATGGATCCTGGATAGATGGTCGACACCTTGATGCCAAAGTCTCTAAGTTCCATGTAGAGGGAGTGGGAGATACCGCGTACCGCATGTTTGGTACCCACATAGCCCGCAAAGTTGGCTACGCCATTAAGTCCAGCGATGGAGGCCACGTTGAGGATATGCCCTTCGTCAGCGGCTTTCATAGCAGGAATAAGTCGTTTGGTGGTGTAAAAAATTCCGTGCACATTGGTATCAAACATGGATTTCCAATCTGCAGTGGACATGTTTTCTAGGGGTCCTGCCACACCAAAGCCGGCATTGTTTACCAAAATGCGGATGTCTGCTCCCAAAGTGGCTACCGTATCGGTGTAGGCTTGGGCTACCTGGGTTTCGTCCGCCACATCGCAAGAGAAGAAGTGAAAATGGGAGTGGGTAAAATCCGGTTGGTTTCTTCCCCAGCCCGCTACGATTGTCCCTTTTTCAAGCAAGAGCTTGACGATTTCCAAACCGAGTCCTTTACTTACGCCCGTGACCACGGCTACTTTATTTTGTAATTCCATCGAAAGTATGTTTCTCCTAGTAAAGCCAATTCCAACCGAAAAGTTCTGCAAACCTAGGCTTTATCCAAAATTTCATGCAAATTCCATCTGTTGATTTAGATTTAAACTTTCAAGTTTACCACCAACCGCTAATCCTAGCTATGAAGAAATTAATCCTTCCCCTGCTGCTATTGAGCAGCACGGCAATTGCACAAAGCAAACTTCGCCCCAGCATCGATCAAAAGGCGGCAGCCATCGAAACCAAAGTCATCGACTGGAGACGCGATATCCACCAGCACCCAGAACTCGGAAATGAGGAAACCCGCACTGCCAAAAAAGTAGCCGATCACTTGCGCTCCTTGGGCATTGAAGTGCAAGAAGGGGTAGCCACTACCGGGGTAGTAGGCATCTTGCGTGGCGGCAAGTCAGGTCCTATGGTCGCTCTGCGTGCCGATATGGATGCCTTGCCTGTGACCGAACGTGTAGACTTGCCATTCAAATCCAACGTCACCACTACCTACAATGGGCAGCAAACCGGCGTGATGCATGCCTGCGGTCATGATAGCCACGTGGCCATCTTGATGGGGGTAGCGGAGGTACTTGCTAGCATGAAGGCTCAGTTGGAAGGGTCCGTGAAATTTATATTTCAACCAGCAGAAGAAGGCATCTACCAACCGGGAGTGACTTCTTGGGGTGCTAAACAAATGGTGGCAGAAGGTGTCATGAAAGATGTGGATGCCATATTTGGCTTGCACATCTCCGCACAAACCGAGGTAGGTAAGATTGGCTACCGCTCTGGACCAGCACAGGCTGCTGTGGACAACTTAGAGATTATCGTGCATGGCACGCAAGCGCATGGGGCATCCCCTTGGTCTGGGGTAGACCCGATTGTGACCGCTTCGCAGATTGTATCTGGCCTGCAGACCATCTTGTCTCGTAGCGTCAACGTCACTCAAAATCCTGCTGTGGTGACCGTAGGTGCCATTCATGGAGGCATTCGCCACAACATCATTCCTGAAAAAGTAGAAATGATCGGTACCATCCGCACCTTTGGAGAGCAGCAGCAAGATCTGGTACATCGACGCATCACCGAGATTGCAAACAACATTGCGGAGAGTGCAGGGGCTCGTGCAGAGGTCAACATCACCAAACTCTATCCTTCCACCGTCAATGACCCGGCCCTTACTGCCAAGATGGTATCCACCTTGGAAGCAGCTGCAGGCAAGGAGAATGTGAACGTGAATCCACCTGTGACTGGTGCGGAAGACTTTAGCTTCTACCAGCGTGAAAAGCCGGGCTTATTTATCGGCTTGGGAGGCATGAAAAAAGGGGCTGACCCCACCAAAACTCCTTCGCACCACACCCCAGACTTTTACTTGGATGAGAGTGGCTTTGTACTCGGCGTACGCGTGATGAGCTACTTTGTGGTGGACTTTATGGGGATGAAGAAGTAAAAAAATTTAGTCTACGGACCAAGCACCTTGAACCTCCCAAATGGATTTGGGAGGTTTTTTTAGTTAATTATTGGCTTCTCACCTCTTTTTAAGTCAGAAATCAAAACCAACATTTGAGTGTATCCTTTTTTCAATCTTGGGCGCCAAAAAGATAATCTCGACTTAAATTAAACTTACTCTATTTAACTACTTCGTGATTTTTTCTCTGAATTTGAGCAGAAGTATACTAGGGTCCATCCCCATTAATCATTGAATATCCAACCTCCTATTGACTATCAAAAAGTAAATTCCCACCTTTAATAGTACTACTTATAAGTGGTTCAAAAAAAGGACTATAAAAATTCTTCTACTATGATCTCAAAATCCTTTTCTCTTTTTTTCTCAAATCCATTGAAAGAATTATATCAAGGATTTATTTCTCAACTCAAATTCATTTTTGAATTTATAGTTGACACTGCTCTCCTGAGGAACATCACCAATAAAACTTCAGATGATGTTTTACAGGAAACATTCAAAATGCTAAAAATTATCATCTTTATCATTATCGCGAATATCGCGTTCAACGAAATCTTCAGAGGCTTTGATTCTGACCTTTGGCGTGAAATTCAATCAGAAGGATCCTACTTGGCGTTTTTTTACATTTCATTCCTTGCCTTTTATTACATAAGTAGGGTTTATGAAAGAATCACCAACACCAGTATACACACCACAATTGTCTCTAGATATCAATTAGTTGTGATGCTTTCAACTTTGATTTTTTTTCAAGTGGATGGAACCATGAATCCAGACCTTAACAATAGTAAATTGATAGCAGACGGAGCTTTTCTTAATTTAATTTATATTTTTCTTTTATTTTGTTTGCTAGTAATAATTCAAAGCTTCTACTTGGTAAAGAGAAACCTGATTAGGCGGGTTGATGTGCTTTTTTATCTTTTTATGTGCGTTCTGATTTTCCTATTTATCATTATGAATGGCATTATATTACTAATGATTAATGGAATTGAATTTAATTAAATAACAGAAAAAATGACCCTACTTATCTCCTCGATTTTTCCCGTAGTGATATTTCTTTACATGATTTATCAAAAAGATCATGAAAAA
>JBANGF010000196.1:0-10364 GCA_037975655.1 Bacteroidota bacterium
ATCGACAAGCAAGGAAAAAAAATAAATCGAGCCATTCCCGTCTTGCTGCAAATCCACATTGCAATCGAAGAAAGTAAGTTTGGATTTGATCAGGAGGAATTGGATGCCATGCTTGCCAATCCCGAATTTGTAAATTTGACACATGTTCAAGTGCAAGGATTAATGGGAATGGCCACTTTCACAGAGGATTTAGATCAGATAAGATCTGAGTTTCGAGGATTAAAGCAACTCTTTGAGGCCTTAAAAAAACGACCGCTACCCTCCTTTGTGGATCTAAGAGAACTCTCGATGGGCATGAGTGGAGACTACCAAATCGCCCAAGAAGAAGGTAGTACGATGGTTCGCATCGGATCGGCCATTTTTGGAAGCAGAAATTACCCTAATTCATGAACGCAAAACGAATTCTTCAGCTCGCCGGCCTATCCGGTGCCCTGGCAGTAGGTTTGGGCGCCTTTGGAGCGCATAGTCTGGAAGCCCTATTAATCCAAAATGGAAGGTTAGATACCTTTCAAACTGCCGTAAACTATCATTTTTACCATACACTTGCCCTGCTTGGGATCGGCATATTGGCAGCACTAAAACCCAATTGGAATGGAATTTCTTTCACCGCTTGGTGCTTGGTGTTAGGAATTATAATTTTCTCCGGCTCACTCTATGCATTATCGCTTTCAGGCATCACCTGGTTGGGTGCCATCACCCCCCTAGGTGGACTTGCTTTTATCCTAAGTTGGAGTTCGCTTGCCTATCTCAGTTACAAAAACCTGTAAACTTTTGAAAAGAACTCTTCTTTCCATAACCCTTTCCTTTTGCATCACGTGCATCGCTAGCGCTCAGGTTTCTCAAGCTAGCCTTGTTCAGTTGGATTCTGCCTTTGGTCCACAAAGTTTTTTCGATGGACACCTCACTGGATTTATGCTGTATGACTTGGAATCCAAGCAGGTCGTGTTCGAGAAAAATAGCCATCAGTACCAGATTCCAGCATCTACTGTCAAATTACTCACGTTTTACGGCGCGTTACAAATACTCCAAGACAGCACCCAAACACTCCGATACCAATCTTCAGGTGACACCCTGAAAATTTGGGGGTCGGGTGATCCAAGCTGGAAATACAAGGATTTTTACCAACCTGATTTTCAAAAAATCATTGCAAACCATTCGCTAGTTCAATTTTCAGACGCCAATCAGGTTTCTGCCTCCTTTGGCTATGGCTGGCAATGGGATGATTATTACTTTGCCTATGCACCTGAACGTAGTTCTTTACCCTTTAGTGGAAACCTCCTAAGGGTGGAAAAGGTGGGCGATTCCTTGGCCCTATTCCCAGATTACTTTCACGAAAAAATTCAATTTACTTCCAAAAATCTGAAAGAGTTGGAGCGGGATTTTCGAAGCAATACCTTTTTTTTGAATCCTAGCACTTTTTTAGGTAGCGTAAAACACCATCCTTTCCTCGCAGAGCCCAATGTGATTGCAGCGCTAGCAAGCCAGGAAACGGGAAAGCCCTGGATTTACAAGTTGGATTCACTTCCAACCGCACATCAACAATGGCGTGGTGCACCCCTGGCCCCTTTGCTAAAGGAAATGATGCTTTTCTCGGACAATTTTATTGCAGAACAAGTACTCTTTATGACTTCAGACAAGCTTTTTCAAACCTTGGATAGCGAACGCACTATAGACTACCTACTCAAAACAAGTCTTTCCGATCTTCCTGACCGACCCAAATGGGTGGATGGAAGCGGCCTGAGTCGACACAATCTAATCACACCTCGGTCCTTAGTTCGAGTAATTGAAAAACTTCATAAACTACTTCCAACTGAGCAATTCGAAGAATATTTGGCTATAGGTGGAAAATCAGGTACACTAAAAAATACCTTCCAGGCGGCAGAACCCTATATTTTTGCCAAGACAGGTAGCATGACTGCTTCCTACAGTTTGGCAGGATTGGTCAAAACCAAGTCGGGTAAAACTTACGCCTTTGCCTTCATGAATTCCAACTTCCCTTTTTCAGTTTCAACCGTTCGTAAAGAAGTGGAAAAAGTCATGATCCAAGTCAGAGATCACTTTTGAAGTAACCGCTAATTGCTTAAGTTGTCCTTTCGATTTATTGTGCTAAATACCACCCCTACCATGAATAAACGTAGTTTCTTGAAATCCTTAGGCCTCTTGGCCGCCACGGGGCCAATTTTAGGCCTGGATTTTCCGAAGTTGAGTACTTCATCAACGCTTCTTCCTAAGGCCTTGGTTCGCGGGCAGATGGTAGGAATTATAAGTCCTTCTGCCGCAACAGCAGACCGAATGGAGTTTACCTACGCCAAAGAAGCCATGGAAGCCTTGGGATTAAAAGTGAAATTGGGCGAAAATTTTAAGAATCGATTTGGACATCTAGCTGGTACCGATGAAGAACGGGCGGCAGATTTCAATGCCATGTTTGCCGATCCAGAAGTAAAGGCCATTGTATGCCTTCGTGGAGGCTCTGGAGCAGCACGAATCCTACCCTTAATTGATTACGAACAAGTAAAAGCCAATCCCAAACCCCTGCTTGGGTATTCGGATATAACCGCCTTACATTGTGCACTTCAAAGTCAAACAGGCTTAATCTCCTTCCATGGACCAAATGGATCCGGAAGTTGGAATAGCTTCAATGCTGGCCAGTTTCAACAGCTCTTCTTTGAGCAAAAACTACTCACTTTCAAAAATGAAATTGGCAAGGGAGATGACCTGGTAGCAAAAGGGAATCGAATTCAAACCCTCACAGCAGGAAGTGTAGAAGGAAAAATTTTAGGAGGCAATTTAACCGTGTTAACTGCTTTATCTGGAACACCTTACTTTCC
This sequence comes from Bacteroidota bacterium, assembly GCA_037975655.1. GTDB lineage: Bacteria > Bacteroidota > Bacteroidia > Cytophagales > Cyclobacteriaceae > Algoriphagus. The sequence goes on from JBANGF010000196.1 coordinate 2,829, forward strand.
TGATTTTCAAGATGCTATTTTATTCATTGAGGATGTGGGTGAAGATCCTTACCGCATTGATCGCATGATGAGTACACTCAAACTGAATGGCACCTTGGGAAAAATCAAGGGCTTTGTTTTTGGGCAATGTTCGGAGTGCAAGCCAGGCAATGGCTATGGGGCATTTACCGTAGACCAAATTATGGACCAGTACATCCTTCCTCTAGGAATCCCTGCATACATCGGTGCAATGATTGGACACATACCTAGGCAATTTATTATCCCGGTAGGAGCTCGCGTTCGCTTAAATGCCAGTGTAGGAACCCTAACTTTATTGGAAAATGTGTTTAAAAACAGCTAAGAAGATGTCTTCGGTTTTATCCATTTCATTCGCATTCTTCCTTTTTACTGCAATGACCTATTCCACACCAAATCACGCTCAGACAACCACCTTGAATTACCTGGCATTAGGGGATAGCTACACCATCGGAGAGGGTGTAGACTTGGCTGATCGTTACCCCATGCAACTCGTTCGTGAATGGAATAAGAATGCCAAAATACAGTTTGCCACACCTTTGATCATTGCCAAGACGGGTTGGACTGTAGATGAATTGGAAGCAGGTATTCAAGCTACCCCAACGGCAGCAGAAGGGTATGACCTGGTGACCTTACTGATCGGAGTCAATAACCAGTACAGAGGTCGCTCCGTCGAATCCTACATGGTAGACTTTGAAAAAATGCTGCAACGGGCCATTGCCTTTGCAAGAGGAAATAAGTCACGGGTTATCGTACTCTCCATTCCCGATTGGGGCATCACACCCTTTGCTACTCAAAAAGGAGTAGATCCAATTCAAGTAGCAAAAGGAATTGATGCATACAATCAAACCAAAAAAGAGATTTGTGAAAAGCATGGGATTCAATTCATCGACATTACTGACGACTACCGATTAAATGGTGGATCAACTGAAGGTGTGGTGGAGGATCAACTTCATCCTTCCAAACTTATCTACGAACAGTGGACGGGGAAATTGCTTTCCGAACTCAAAAAAATGAATTTCTAATCCCTCAGAGGAACTTAATTTCAGATTCAATGAAGATCATTTGCATTGGCCGCAATTATGCAGCTCATATTGAAGAATTAAAAAATGAAAAACCAGGACAGCCTGTCGTGTTTCTCAAGCCTGATACTGCACTTATAAAAGGTGGCGCACCATTTTTTTATCCTGACTTTTCAACCAATATCCACCACGAAATCGAATTGGTACTCAAAATTTCCAAGGAAGGAAAGTACATCCAACCTCAGTTTGCGCACCGCTATTTTGAGGAAATCGGTTTGGGAATTGATTTTACAGCGCGCGACCTTCAAGACCAATGCAAGGCCAAAGGGCTTCCTTGGGAAATTGCGAAAGCGTTCAATGGATCCGCTCCCATTGGTGAATTCAAATCAGTTGCCGAGTTGGGAGATTTAAAAAACATCGACTTCCACCTCGAAATCAACGGGGAATTGAAGCAAAAAGGAAATACCAGTTTGATGCTTTTTGATTTTGCGACCATCATTTCCTATGTATCCCAATTTTTCACCCTCAAAAAAGGAGACCTCATCTACACGGGTACGCCTGCTGGAGTAGGTCCTGTACAAATTGGAGATCAACTGATTGGATTTATTGGCAACGAAAAAATGCTCCATGTCGAAGTTAAGTAAGCTTACCCTACTTTTTATCACCTTATTGCTAGGGTACAGTAGTCCTGGATTCGCTCAACTCATTCAAAAAGGATACTTTCAGTCACCCGTAAAGCCAGGGGCTCGGAATTACCTTGCGGGCAACTTCTCTGAACTTCGACCAAACCACTTTCATACGGGCTTGGATTACAAATTTGGCGGCGTTGAAGGCGAACCCATCTATGCAGCCGCAGAAGGATGGGTACATCGAATCAAAATCTCCTCTTTTGGCTATGGAAATGTCATCTACCTCAAGCACCCGAGCGGCCACATTACGCTTTATGGCCACCTACGAAATTTCAATCCAACGCTACATGCTTGGATGAAAAAGAAGGTATATGAGGCCAAGCAAAATGAATTGGAGATTTCGTTGAAAGAAGGAGAACTCCCTGTAAAAAAAGGGGAACTCATCGCATATGGTGGAAATACCGGCAGTTCAGGAGGTCCCCACCTACACTTTGAAATTCGCGACAGTCTAGATCGAGCACTTGATCCCTTGCTTGCAGGCTATTCTGAGATTTTAGATAAAACCCCTCCTACTCCTCAGAAAATCGCTATTGTGCCCCTAGAGTTAGATAGCCGCGTCAATGGCAAGTTCCAACGTCTTGAACTCACCCCTGTGCTCAGTGGCCCCAGTTACAGAATACCAGAAACCATACAGGTTTCGGGAAAAGTAGGGCTAGAAATCCAAGGTTACGACAAGTTGGATGGGGCGGAAAACCAAAATGGCTTTCCCAAATTTGAAGTTTCGGACGAATCTGGACTCCTATTCAAACTTTTAGTAGACCAGGTAGATTTCAACTACACACGACATTTTCTACTACATACCCATCAAAATCGCTTTACCAAACTCTATTTTCAAAAGGATTTGAAATTTTCCTTTTTTACCCCGAGTAACCCAGGCACAGGTGCGCTACAGGTAGAAACAGGCAAAAAGAAGAACCTTCAAATCAAACTCATTGACGCTTACAACAATGCCCGACTTGTACAACTCAGCCTCACAGGAGCGGACTTGGATTCCACCAAATCCGATGGAGCAGCACCCCAAAAAGCGCAGGTGAGCTATTACAAAAACATCCTAAAAATCAAAGTAGCTCAAACAAATAAAGGAGGCCTTGCTAAATTTGAGGTGGGAAATACCACCTACGAAATCCTACCTGCCTACCAGGATGCCGCAAGCAGAACCTACCTCTGGGACCTAAGATTTGGTATTCCAAAGAAAATTGACTTATGTTCAGAAATATACATTCCAGACATCATGGGTCATTTTCCAGTAGGTAAAGAGCATTTGCATGCCATCTCCAATCTTCAAATCCGAACAGAGGCCAACAGCCTTTTGGAAGACCTTTACCTACGTGTTACTCAAACCGGAACTGCTACTTCCCCAGTTCTCAACTTGGGAGAATCTACTGCCTACCTTTGGAATCCCATCGAAGCGACTTGGGATGTTAGTGGCTATGCTGGCAATAAATCCAAAACTCATGTGTACCAGCGTTCGGCAAACGGTGCCCGAACTTTTGTGGGTGGGGAATGGGTGCAAAATCAAATACGATTCAAAACCAGAAATTTTGGTAGTTTTGTTTTAGCTGAGGATGCAGTCAAACCGACCATCAGCCCTATTCGCGTAACCAGTCAAGGCATGCGATTCACGATCAAAGACAATTTGTCTGGAATCAAAAGTTTTGAGGCCTATGTCAATGGAGAGTGGGTTTGGATGCGCTACGAGCACAAGCAGGCCGTCATTTGGTCGGAACCGCTTCAAGGACAAACCCTGAGAGGAACCGTCCTGTTGAAGGTTACTGACCAAGCGGGAAATGTGGCGGAATATCGCGGCACCCTCAATTAAAAAAGTAATCACCTTAATCACGAATACCATGTCTTTAGAAGTTGGCCAACTGGCACCTGATTTTGAAGCAAAAATTGAAACTGGAGCTTCCATCAAACTATCCGACTACCACGGAAAAAAAGTGATCCTTTATTTTTACCCTAAAGATGCCACTCCGGGATGTACGGCTCAAGCCTGCAACCTTCGGGACAATTACGAGCAGCTACTCAAAGCTGGCTATGTGGTATTTGGAGTAAGCTCAGATACGGAAAAATCTCACCAAAAATTTATCGAAAAGCAGAACCTACCCTTTTCACTAATTGCAGACACGGAACTCATCGTTCACCATGCCTACGGTACCTGGGTAGAAAAATCCATGTATGGCCGTGCCTACATGGGAACTGCACGCACCACCTTTGTCATCGATGAGGCCGGAAAAATCGCAGAAATTATCGAAAAAGTAGATACCAAGAACCATACGGCACAAGTGCTCAAGTAACCTAGCCTCATGAAAAAACAATCCCTACACGAGCTACAAAAAATCTGTAGCCAACTACGAAGAGACGTATTGCGCATGGTACATGCCGTGCAATCCGGGCACCCTGGCGCACCCCTAGGCTGTGCTGAGTATTTTGTAGCCCTTTACTTCGATCAGCTAAACCATAATCCCGATTTCCTAATGAATGGAAAGGGAGAAGATTTATTTTTCCTCTCCAATGGACACCTCTCCGCCGGCTGGTATTCTGTTCTTGCCCGCAGTGGATATTTTCCGGTAGCTGAACTCAAAACCTTTCGTAAACTGAATTCCAGATTACAAGGCCATCCCGCCACACACGAACACCTACCAGGGATTCGAATCGCTTCCGGCTCCTTGGGTCAAGGATTGTCTGTAGCTCTGGGTGTAGCGCAAACCAAAAAATTGGAAAAAGATACGTCCCTAGTGCACGTCTTGATGGGCGATGGAGAATTGCAAGAAGGACAAGTTTGGGAAGCCGCCATGTATGCTGCCCATTACGGGATGGACAATGTGATTGCCACCGTGGACTACAATGGACAGCAGATTGATGGGCCTACTGAAAAAATAATGGACTTAAAGAACCTCAAAGCCAAGTGGGAAGCCTTTGGTTGGGAGGTAATCGAAACCAAAGAGGGCAATGACCTCGCAGCGGTAATTGCTGGCTTGGAAAAAGCAAAATCCCTCACTGGAAAAGGTAAACCGATCCTCAACCTACTTTACACCGAAATGGGCTATGGAGTAGACTTCATGGTTGGTACGCACAAATGGCACGGTTCCCCACCAAACGATGAGCAGCTGGCCCTAGCCTTGGGTCAATTGGAAGAAACTCTTGGTGATTATTGATTATCCATTGCAAAAGACAAAAAAATGAGCTTAGACTTAAAATATACCTATACCGAAAAGAAAGATACCCGCTCAGGTTTTGGCGATGGATTTTTGGAAGCTGGAAGAAGAAACCCAAATGTGGTAGGCCTTTGTGCCGATTTGATCGGATCCTTGAAGATGGGAGACTTTCAAAAAGAATTTCCAGAGCGTTTCTTCCAAACCGGTATTGCTGAGGCCAACATGATTGGCCTAGCAGCTGGAATGGCCTTGGGAGGAAAAATTCCCTTTGCCGGTACCTTTGCCAATTTTGCCACAGGGCGTGTATACGATCAAATTCGTCAATCCGTAGCCTATTCGGACAAGAACGTGAAAATCTGTGCTTCACACGCTGGATTGACGCTTGGAGAAGATGGAGCAACTCACCAGATCCTGGAAGACCTGGGCATGATGAAAATGCTTCCGCACATGACGGTAATCAATCCGTGTGACTATAACCAAACCAAAGCCGCCACGATCGCCATCGCAGAATACGAAGGACCAGTTTACCTACGTTTTGGACGTCCAAGTTGGCCAGTTTTCACTCCTGCCAACCAGAAGTTTGAAATCGGAAAAGCATGGAAGATGATCGACGGAAAAGACGTGACCATCTTTGCTACAGGACACCTGGTATGGGAAGCCGTAGTCGCCGAAGCCATGCTTCGTGAAGAAGGAATTCATGCCGAGGTAATCAACATCCACACGATCAAGCCATTGGATACCGAAGCAATCTTGGAATCGGTAAAGAAAACAGGTTGTGCTGTTTCCGCCGAGGAGCACCAACTCAATGGTGGACTTGGCGACAGCATTGCACAAACCTTGATTCGTCACAACCCAGCTCCCTTGGAATATGTGGGTGTCAACGATAGCTTTGGGGAGTCAGGTACTCCGACTCAACTACTAGAAAAGTACGGCCTCAATGCCGAAAACATCGTTAAGGCCGCCAAAAGAGCACTTGCTAGAAAATAAATTATGATCCGCTTCGGCGGATCATTTGTTTGCCCCATGTCCAAACGACCTACCCTACTCCTCTGTCTACTACTCGCTTTTGGCTTTTCCGCCAAAGGACAGAACCCTTCTTTGTGGCTCACCCACCCCAAGTCGGGGATTCTTTTTGAAAAACAACAAGTTAGGAATACTACTATTGGAGAGCCTACGGAAGAAATCAATTTGTACACAGATTCCCTGTACCAATCCATGGATGGCTTTGGATTTACCTTAAGCCAGGGTTCGGCCAGCCACTTGCTTTCCATGAGCGATTCGGCTAGGCTAAGTATCCTTAATGAATTGTTTGGTTCAGGAGAAAACGACATCCGCATTTCCTATTTGCGCTTGCCTGTAGCCGCATCGGATTTGAATGCCTTCCCTTTTTCTTACAACGACCTAAAGGACCCTCGAGGAACGGATCCAACACTAAGTCAGTTTAGTCTGAGCTACGATACGCTGGATGTACTTCCTATCCTAAAACAAATCTTGGCGATCAATCCAAAGGTGACGCTGATGGCCTCCCCCTGGTCTCCTCCTACCTGGATGAAGGACAACCGGGATACCAGAGGTGGATCACTTTTGCCAGAGTTTGAGGCCAGCTATGCCCAGTATTTGGTCAAATACATCCAGGAAATGGGCAATCGTGGATTTACCATAGATGCCTTGACCATCCAAAACGAACCGCTCCACCCAGGCAACAACCCATCCCTACTCATGCTTCCTGAGCAGCAGGCTCGCTTCATTGGACAGCATTTAGGACCCGCCTTCCAACAAGCAGGGATAAAAACGAAAATTATCATTTACGATCACAATGCTGATCGGCCGGATTACCCCATCACCGTTCTTAAAGACCATTTAGCCAATCCATTTATCGATGGCTCCGCCTTTCACCTCTATGGAGGGCAAATTGAAGCTCTTTCCGAGGTGCACCGGGCATTTCCTAACAAGCACCTCTACTTCACCGAACAATGGGTGGGATCCCCTGGCAACCTAGAAGGAGACATTGCCTGGCATGTCAAAAATCTACTCATTGGAGCCCCTCGGAATTGGGCCAAGACAGTCTTAGAGTGGAACCTGAGCTCCAATTCGGAACTTACTCCACATACCGACCGCGGAGGCTGTGATCGCTGCTTGGGAGCCATCACCATCGAAGGCGATGCAGTAACCAGAAATCCGGCATACTACGTCATTGCTCATGCCAGCAAATTAGTTGATCCAGGCTCCTACCGAATTGGCTCCTCAACACCCAAAGGGCTTTCAAATGTGGCTTTTCTCCGACCCGATGGCAAAAAAGTACTGATTGTTCACAACGACTCTTCCAAAGAAATTTACTTTGGCGTGAAGGAACGTGAACACAATTTTTCCACTTCCTTGGCTCCAGGTGCAACAGGCACCTGGATCTGGTAGAAAAAAGCCTAGAACAAAAAAGGTCCCGTTTCCACGGGACCTTTTTTGATATACTTTCTATTGAAATCCTGCTTTTTACCCTTGATCTAAGAAACTCAGTTTTGAAGTTCACTGGCATGAGCTGTGGTCTGTGGACCGTCGACAATCATCAATAGGTGTAAGTGCAGTGAATCAAATTACTTACACTTTTGGAACTACCCAGCCGTTGTGGTAGTTGGCCTTGATCAATTGATTGGCCTC
>JBANGF010000357.1:0-5404 GCA_037975655.1 Bacteroidota bacterium
AAGTCTTCCTTTGTTATCTAAAGGAACTACATAAGATTCAAAAAGTAAGCCTAAATATTCGTGGCTGTAAATGGAATATACAAGCTGAAAAGGCTGATCTGGATCAACAATCATAAAAAAACAAAAAACCAAGTATATAAACTATGTACTACTAACTACTGCTTTTCTTAAAAACAGAGATACTTTATTGGGGCACGAAAAGGAAAATTACGGATAAATGCAGAATAATTTGCCATTTCCCTCGATTTTTTTGGAGAAAAAAAAGAGAGACTTATTTAGTCTCTCTTTTCAATTTTTAAAATTGTTGATGGGGATTTATTTGGCTTCCTCGGTCTCTTGTGGAGGATCTACTTTTTCAGATTTGCTTTCTGGGAAAAACCGATTTTGAAAAATCAAGATGATGGCTACTCCAATAAAGATAGAGGCATCCGCCACATTAAAAATTGGCCAAAGTGCAGTATATCCTCCCCCCCAAAACGGAATCCATTCCGGGATATATCCTTCCCAAATATCAAAGTAAAACATGTCTACTACCTGACCATGGAACCAGGGTGTAGGGGCATTGTAGGGGGCATTGTCAAGCCATACTCCATAAAATACTGAATCCACTAAGTTGCCAATGGCTCCTCCTAAAATCAGGGCTATGCAAAAGGTATAGCCTACATGTGTTTTTTGTTTGACCAGGTAATAGAGGTAATACCCAATCCCCACCATGGCCACCAAACGGAAAGAAGTAAGGATCATTTTCCCATATTCGGAACCTAGTTCCATCCCAAAAGCCATTCCTGGATTGGTAGTGTAGTGTAGCTTAAACCAGTCTCCAAAAATTTGGATTTGCCCTGGGCTGCCAAAGTCCATTTGAAAGTGCACCCACATTTTGGTGGCTTGATCTAGTGCGATCACTAAAAATGCAATTCCGAAATACTTGAGGTAGTTGTTCATGTTTGAAAAGTTATGCCTTAATCAGGCGTACTGCCAATTCAAATTCATCCATATCCAAAACGGTTGCTTCCCCTTCTAACTTGCCTACGGCAAGAGAGATGGCCTGTGTTTCTTCTTGAATATATCCTCCAAACAAAGCGATGGAACCATTCACTAACGGATTGCTATCCGAAACGAGGAGATTGATTTTATCCTGCACCTCTAAACCTAGGTCCTTTCGTAGGTTTTGAATACGGTTGACCAAATCACGGGCTACTCCTTCTTGTTTCAATTCTTCCGTTAGGGTCACATCCAAAGCCACAGTTACCCCTAGGTCTGAAGCCACTGACCAGCCTGGGATATCTTGGGAGCTAATCAATACTTCCTCGAGCAGTAGGTCGATTTCTTCGCCTTCTACCGAAAGCAGGTAATGTCCTTCACGCTCGATCTGGTTGATTTCTGCAGCCCTCCAGCCTTGCAAGGCGGCCACTACGAAACGCATTTTTGGACCCAATTTCTTGCCCAATACGGGTAAATTAGGTTTGATTTTTTTTACCAAGATTCCGGATGCATCATCGAGGTATTCGATCTGCTTGATGTTGACTTCCGTTTGGATTAGCTCCGCCACATGGGCTATTTGGGACTTGAATTTTTCGGAAAGCACAGGCACCAGGATGCGCTGCAAAGGCTGTCGCACCTTGATTTTTTCCTTCTTTCTCAAGGAGTGAACCAGTGAAGAAATAGTTTGTGCTAGGTCCATGCTTGTTTCCAAGTCAGGATTGATGAGTGACTGATTGGCGGTGTTCCAGTCAGTCAAATGCACGGATGCCTTTCCAGTTTCTCCTGCTTCGGTCAAGTTTTTGTACAACCAGTCCGCATAGAAAGGAGCAAAGGAAGACATGAGTTGGCTCAGTGTAAAGAGGCACTCGTACAGGGTCTCGTAAGCCGCCTGCTTGTCGGCCTGCATGTCTCCTCTCCAGAATCGTTTGCGTGCCAGACGTACGTACCAGTTGGACAATTGGTCTACCGTGAAATTTTGAATCGCACGAGTCGCTTTGGTGGCATCGTAACCATCCATGGCTACTTCCACTTCCAGGATTAGGGATTGCAGTTTGGAGAGAATCCACTGATCTAGCTCTGCACGCTCTTGCACGGGAATGGCCTTTTCTTCCCGGTAGATAAAGGCATCTAGGTTGGCATACAAGGCAAAGAAGTTGTAGGTGTTCTGAAGGGTACCAAAGAAGCGTCGCTGCACCTCAGTCACCCCGTCTAAGTTGAATTTCAGGTTGTCCCAAGGGTTGGCATTGCTGAGCAAGTACCAGCGCAAGGCATCGGGTCCGTACTCCTTCAAGGTTTTGAAAGGGTCGATGGCATTGCCGAGGCGCTTGGACATCTTGTTTCCATTTTTGTCCAGCACCAAGCCATTGGCGATGACATTTTTGAAAGAAACGCTATCAAATAGCATCACCGACAAGGCGTGCAGCGTAAAGAACCAGCCTCGAGTCTGATCCACTCCTTCCGCGATGTAGTCCGCAGGGAAGTTGGCGGCAAAGATGTCTTTGTTTTCAAAAGGATAGTGCCACTGTGCATAGGGCATGGCTCCTGAATCAAACCAAACGTCGATCAAGTCGGTCTCACGGAACATTTTTTGTCCTTTGGGAGAAAGCAAGATTACCTCATCCACATAAGGTCGATGTAGGTCGAGTTCCTTGCCAGCGTAGGGCGAGGCAGTCATGATGCCCGCGGCTACGGACTTGTCGATTTCGGCCTGCAACTCTGCGATGGAGCCGATGCATTTTTCTTCGGTCCCATCGGCAGTTCTCCAGATCGGCAGCGGGGTACCCCAGAAACGGGAGCGGCTCAAGTTCCAGTCCACCAAGTTTTCAAGCCAGTTTCCAAATCTACCGGTACCAGTAGCCTCGGGCTTCCATTGGATGGTTTTGTTGAGCTCCACCATGCGGTCCTTGTATGCAGTGGTTTTGATAAACCAGCTTTCGAGCGGGTAGTACAAAATCGGCTTGTCCGTTCTCCAGCAATGTGGGTAGCTGTGCTCGTATTTTTCGACCTTGAAGGCCTTGTTTTCATTTTTGAGGAGGATCGATAGGATCACATCCGTGTTTTTGTAATCCGGAGCGGACTCGTCATCCTGCGTGTAATTTTTGACGTAGAAATCATTCGGTCCAAAGGTCTTGTGTGCGCTGATTCCATGTTCCTGCATTTTGGCCACCAGGTATTCGCCGACAATCGGCAAAAATTTACCTTGACGGTCTACCACAGGCACTTCGTTGCCGAGTTCGTCTTGCACAAAGATTCCAGGCACCTTTTGCTGAACTAAGGTTCTAAAGTCATCCGCACCAAAGGCTTTGGCGAGGTGCACAATGCCCGTACCGTCTTCGGTGGTCACGTAATCTCCCGCTACTACCGTAAAAGCAGGATGCGGAAGGGATAATCCTGGGATTGGGAACAACTGCTCGTATTCCCAGCCGATCATGCTTTTTCCTTTAAACTCTTCCAGTACTTGGTAAGGAATCAGTTTGTCTCCAGGACGGTAGTCAGCCAGAGGAACTTCAGTTCCCTTCGGAGAAAAGTAGGAGGCTACCCGTGCTTTTGCCAAAATCACGTCTACGGGCAAGTGGGTGTAGGGATTGAAGGTACGTACCTTCGCATAGTCTAGGTTTTCGCCGATGGCTAAGGCCGAGTTGGAGGGTAAGGTCCATGGCGTGGTAGTCCAAGCTAGGATGTAGGTATTGGGCTGTCCTTTGAGTTTAAACTGACCCGTGATGGAAGTGTCTTTCACCTCCCGGTAGCAGCCTGGCTGGTTGAGTTCGTGGGAACTGAGCCCTGTACCTGCTGCAGGGGAGTAGGGCTGTATGGTGTAGCCTTTGTAGAGCAGGCCTTTTTCGTAAAGCTGCTTGAGAAGGTACCAAAGGGACTCGATGTAGTTGGAATCAAAGGTGATGTACGGATCTTCCAAATCCACCCAATAGCCGATTTTCTCGGTGAGTTCGTCCCACTCATTCTTGAAGCGCATCACCGTTTCCCGGCACTTTTTGTTGTATTCGGCTACGGTGATTCCTGCCCGTCCGGCAGGCGGGTTTTTTCCAATATCTTCTTTAGTGATGCCTAGTTCTTTCTCGACTTGAAGTTCCACAGGGAGTCCGTGTGTATCCCATCCTCCTTTGCGTTTGACTTGAAATCCGCGTAGGGTTTTGTACCGGCAAAAGATGTCCTTTAGGGTACGGGCCATGACGTGGTGGATACCAGGGGTACCGTTGGCAGAAGGAGGTCCTTCATAAAAAGTAAAGGTCTTGGCCCCTTCTCGGTTGGAGATGGATTTCTCAAAAATCTGATTTTCTTTCCAATACTGAAGGACCGACTCACCGATATGGGGATAGTCAACCTGCTTAAATTCCTGGTACGTTTTCACTGCGTCTATTCTGGTGTACTTGAAGAAATGTATGTGTTGAACTCTTCCCGACGAATTTAAGTTGGGTCTTGCTTAGCACGCATGGCTAGGCATCTTGCTCAAAACAAGCCACAAAGATAGAAGAATTGGCCGTTCCTGGAAAGAAAATGAACGGAGGATTCTAGTGGTAAAGCCCAGTAAACATTCATTTTCTGGTGGAGTTCAGAAGACTTTGAGGGGGTTTTGGAAGGTCACCTAGAATCGGTTAAAATTTTATTTGCTTCATTTCTAGCAATTGTGACTCAATTGGCCTCATTTTTGAGTTGAATCACAAGGAAAAGAACGTTTGTTCTGAATCTCTTTTTTCACCCCAAAAAAACCACTGCGATGACCGAACAACAACTACTTGCCTTGGAAGAAGCTATTGCAGCTTTGAGAGAAAAGCTAACCGGGGACATGTTTGCCGACATGGAAATCCGTGACGAGATCCACAACTTAGAAATGCAGCTCAAGGGAGTAAAGCCCCTCGACTCCCATTTTGATTGTGTAGGCTGCGGCAGTTAAGCCTACCGCTTTGGCCAGCTATTTCATTACCTACAAGCCTTTTGGGGTACTCACACAGTTTAGTGGTGAAGGACCCACCTTGGCTTCCTTAGGAGAATTCCCCAAGGAAGTGTATCCAGTGGGTCGACTAGACAAGGATAGCGAGGGATTGCTCCTTCTTACCGACGACAAGAGCTTGAACCACCAATTGCTCAACCCTCGATTTGCGCACCAGCGCACCTATTACGTGCAGGTGGAGGGAATACCTACCTCCGAAGCCTTGGCTCAACTGCAAGCAGGGGTTACCATTCAAGTAGACGGAAAACCGTATCGCACCAAGCCTGCTTTAGTCAAACTCTTAGATGAAGCCCCAACTCTTCCCGATCGAGATCCACCCATTCGTTTCCGTGCAGCTATCCCAGATCGCTGGTTGGCACTTACCTTGATTGAAGGCAAAAATCGCCAAGTACGAAAGATGACTGCAGCGGTGGGCTTCCCCACCCTCAGACTGGTTCGGTATTCCATGGAAAAAAT
>JBANGF010000311.1:0-8403 GCA_037975655.1 Bacteroidota bacterium
AAGAGTAGGACAACATGTTTAAGGTTTCATGTGCCATTTTAATATTGAATTCGTAGGCCAAACTCTTGTAGTTCACCAAATCAACGATGGTACCGATAAAACACAAACCAGCCGTGAGCAGGTACAAGATACCAAGTCCAATTTGACCCAAGATAAATCGCTGTAATCCTGCAAATCCGAAGAATCCCAAAAGGGTCAAAATCAAAATCATCTGAGGATCTTTACGCCTTGCTCGATACACTTGAGCAAATAAAGATGCTTCCTCCTCATCCATGGTCTTCATTAACCCTTGGATATAGCCCAATTCCATTCCTTCCAATTCCGGAAGATGTCTCAATACATTAGCCATAGTGTGCGCGGTGTTTTAATTGTTTGAATAATACCCAAATACGATGAAAGATCACTCCATAGGCCAAGCCTGAAGCAGGATGCATTTGCCAGGAGGCTCGAAACTCACCTCGGGCCAAGAGATTCATCCCTTTTCCCAAACCACATCCAGGGCACCATTCGAAACCCAAGTTGTGCAGGGGACAAATGCTGAATGCCTCCATCGCCGGATTGATCGTAAGAATGGACGCAAGGCTTCCAATCCAGAAAATTAATTCCAGAGGGATTTGCCTAATCCATTGCTTTACTTCGTTCATGAGATCTGGATTTACGAAAATGATGCCAAATCCCAAAAAAAGCAGGAATGAAGGTTTTTAGCCGATTGAACATTTTTTCATGTTAGAAAGCGAACAGCAAGTTGTTCGATTACGAACGCTTGTGTTCTGGTAGTTGGAGTTGCAGCACCCTTCCAAATTGTAAGGTTTGCTGAGCCTCTAAATTCTTTTTCAATGCCGCATGATTTATCTGAGACCCAAAGGTTTTGAAACCTGTACCCTTTAAAACGAGGCCCAAAATATCTCCTGGAACCTGAAGCCTAGATGAAATACCAACAGCTTTGGATGCTTCTTTTCCAAGAAAAAATGAAAGGATTGATTCCAATTGTGTAGTTAATACTGGATCAGAGATGTTTTTTTGATAGAATTCAAGAAGCGCTCGAGTGAGTTTCTTTCCAGCCTCGGAGGCTTTCAATTGCCTCTTCCGGATTAAGCGATCCAGTTCGAAGGCTTCTTTAGGGTTGCTCGGCCAAAGGCTAGTTTCTACCCCCATCAGTTCCCCAATCCATTTCCAATAAAGAAGTAAGGCTTGGTGCTCTTTTGCGTTTGGCGACAATCCCATTTTGGTCATCCCTCGAAGTACAATATGACTAAATGCCAGATTGGTACCCAAAAGGTCTTCCTGGTTGATGGGTTCCCCAAATGCTGGATCCCAATCTTTGGCATAGTTTCGAATAAAGTACCGGCTATAGCCATGAATCAGCCGAACCTTCGCGCAGGTAAGGTAAGCAGCATCTTGGTTCTTAAATGCTCCTGGCTTGAAGATGTCCAATACAAAACGGGTGGTCTCTCCTAGCCTTTCGCCGATTTGTTCCAAAATACGCTGGGACCGAACTAGGACTTGCGCTCCATCCGCAAAAGCATAGCAATAAGGCAAGGAATAAAATCCGAGCATGGCCAGGTATAAATCCCCATTGCGCTCAAAATAGGCCTGAGCAAGTGCGTGTTCTCCACTTAAAAACTCTTTTTGCTTTTCCAGGAAAAAATCAAAATAGCGCTGCAACTCGACAGGGAAATTGGCTGGGAGTGTACTTGGAATAAATTCCCAAGAGTTGATTTCTTTTGCAAATTGCGCATTTGAAACCAATACCTGAACCGCCTGATCAGCCAATAGGTCTTTTTTTAACCGCAATTGGTCAAAATTAGCGTTCGAATATTGAGAAAGTAGTTGCACTTCTTCTTAACTGAAAATCCGTACTTTAGTTGGCTCAGAAATGATATCGATGCGAAAAATTTATTTCATCTTCTTCCTTGGCTTGTTATTCCTGACCAGCCTGCTCCATGCCCAGGTATCCACCGACTTGTGGGTGGTCGATACCGAAGGTAAAGGCGGGCAACTTAAATTCTTGTCCAATACAGCCAAACCACTCACCAATCGTCCTGAGTACGACAATCAACCGAATTTCATTAACGATTCTGAGTTGATTTTTTCTGCTGCTGATGAAAAAGGAAATCACGACCTGATTCTATACAGTTTCCGAACAGGCAGATTTACCAACCTGACCCAAACACCAGATCGTAGTGAATATTCCCCTAGCCTTACGGAATGTGGTTCATATTTCTCAGCCATTGTGGTGGAGCCAGATGGAACTCAGCGGTTATGGTTATATCCCGTGACCGGAGAAGCCCCCGAATTGTTGTACGAAGATATTTTCCCCGTAGGCTACTACGACTGGTACGAAGGAAAAGCAGCGCTATTTGTGCTTGGCGAACCCAATTCCTTGGTTTATGTTCGTGGCAAAGGAAGTGTGGATACCTTAGATACTGATATTGGAAGAACGATTAGAAAACGACCCAATACTTCCGAAATTTCCTATTTAAATCGAAAAATATCCATCGAGACAGATCAAGGAAAATCTTTTCGCATCGCTTCGGTCAATCTCAAGACAGGTGCAAAAAAAGACTATGGATTTGCAGTCCCCGGCTCCCAGGATTTTATTTGGATAGACAAAAATCACCTGCTGATGGCCAAGGGAAATGAGGTATTTACCAAACATATTCAGGAAAAAAATTGGCAATCCTTGGGAAAAATTGAATCTTCAAGCCACCAAGGTATAACACGCATGGCCTATAACCCCGATCTCAACAAGTTAATTCTTGTGCTCAACCGAAATCAAACACAAAAAAATGAACCCTAAAATCTATCTAATTGGTCTAACTGCAGGCCTCACATTGGTTAGTCAATCCCTTCTTGCCCAGTTAGAAGATAAGCGGGGAATCATTGCCAAGGGCGCCCAGCTCGAATTGGTAAAGGATGGTTTCTCATTTACCGAGGGACCAGCAGTCAACCGTTTTGGGGATATCTATTTCACCGATCAGCCCAACGATAAAATCTACATATGGAATGCAAACAGCAATCAAATAAGCCTAGCCAAGGAAGGTACAGGACGTTCCAATGGTCTGTACTTTCAGCTGGATAGCAAATTGATTGCTGCGGCAGACTTACGAAATGAATTGGTGGAGATGGACTTACAAACTGGAAAAGAAACGGTTTTGGTTCCGTCCTTCAAAGGAAAAAAGTTGAATGGTCCCAATGATGTTTGGGTTCGTCCAAGTGGAGGACTGTACTTTACTGATCCCTTGTATCCTCGCCCCTATTGGGAGGGCATTCGAAGCAAAGAAATGCAACAAGATGGACAGCATGTGTATTTCCTTTCCGAGGATAGAACCGAACTTTTCCGGGTAACCCAAGATTTAAAACAACCCAATGGGATCATCGGTACCCCAGATGGCAAGCACCTGTTTGTGGCAGATATAGGTGCATCCAAAACCTGGAAGTATGATATTCAGGCAGATGGATATCTGACAAATAAAACCTTATTCTGCGAAATGGGCTCCGATGGAATGACCATTGATGACAAAGGCAATGTCTACTTGACAGGCAAAGGAGTAACTGTTTTTGATAGAAAGGGAGAGAAAATAGCCCACATTCCTGTTCCTGAAGACTGGACGGCCAATGTCACTTTTGGTACCTTAACGCGCGATGTGCTCTTCATCACCGCCATGGATGCTGTCTACACGCTAAAAATGAAAAGTAGAGGGGTTTGGTAATTCAAAGTCAACGGTTCACGGTTTACAGACGACAGCTAACTTAATTGAACTTCAAATTTTGTTTTCTTTGATAACTGTTTGCAAAGAGAATGATCTTCAATGAACAAAGACTGGAGAGTTCCCATCTTTTTTTTGGAATATAGAAAGTAGTCTGACCTTACTTGTTTTGTTGCAAGGCCTGCTGCAAAGTTCGGTCAAACACCTCATCGGATTGTGCTCCAGAAATGCTGTATTTCCGGTCAAATACAAAGAAAGGTACGCCTTGTACCCCTATCAATCTGGATTCATACACATCCTGGTCAATCGCTGCATCAAAACTAGCCGAATCCAACACCTGCTTAGCTTCCTCTCTAGCCAATCCTACCGCCTCGGCGCAATCAAGCAAGATATCCTGTTGATCTATATTTTTTCCTTCCTCAAAATAGACTTGAAACAAGCGTTCCTTCAACTCGTCTTGCTTGCCCTTTTCTTTTGCAAAATGAAGCAATCGATGCGCCTGTTTGGTATTGGCCACAACCGTGTGCTCAAAATCAAAGTTCAAGCCATCCTCCCTTCCCATGGCAGCTACTTGCGCAGTCATTTGAAGGGTTTGATCTAAAGTCCAACCCTTCGTTTGCGATAAATAGGTCAGCGTATTCTGATTCTCATTGGTTTGCAAGTCAGGATTCAGCTGGAAACTCTTCCATTCGATTTGAATCGAGGAGGAATCCGATAATTTCTGAATGGCTTTTTCCAGTTTACGCTTGCCGATGTAGCAAAATGGGCAAGCGATGTCGGACCAAATTTCAATTTTCATCTGATTTTTTGTTTCTTCATGTGATAAACAGCATCAATCACAAAGAGTTCCCAAAATTTTGAAAACAAAAGAATGCCCCTCCTGCGCCATGGAAGTCGATAATTCGCTTTCCATTTGTCCGATCTGCCAATTTGAATTTCCAAAACGTGCGCCTTGGATTACAGGAATGGCTATTTTTTTACTTGTAGTTTGGTTACTTTCCTATCTCCTTTAATTCCAATCTCATGAAAAAACGTTCCTTTTTGAAATATTTTGCCGCCCTAGGCCTTGGGGGAACCTTGCTCCCTTCTGAACTAAAAGCCTTTGATTTCGATGCATTAGATTGGTCGAGTGAAGATATTTGGGATCAGCTGCGGGCGGGCTACCGACTCAAACCCGATTACCTCAACTTTGAGAATGGATACTATTGCTTTCTCCCAGAGGAACTGCTCGAAAAATACATTACGCATGTCCGTGAGATCAATTACCAAGCCTCCCATTACATGCGTGGGGTTCAATTTGAGAACAAAGCTAAATCTGCTGCAGCCCTAGCCACTTTGGTAGGTGCTTCGCCCGAAGAGGTGGTATTGACTCGAAATACAACCGAGTCCTTGGACTTGATTATTTCTGGCTACCCTTGGAAGGCTGGTGATGAGGCAGTGTTTGCCAACCAGGACTATGGCACCATGCAAACCATGTTTGAACTAGCATCCAAACGCTGGGGAATTAAAACGGTAAAAGTGGACATACCCATGCATCCCAAATCGGATGAAGAAGTAGTGGAGGTTTACCGAAAAGCAATCACGCCCAAGACCAAATTGATGATGGTACCCCACATTGTGAACATTACGGGGCATATTCTTCCCGTTCGGAAAATTGCGGACATGGCACATTCCTTTGGGGTAGAAATCATGTTGGACGGCGCACATGCAGTAGGCCATTTTACCTTTAATATGAAAGACCTGGATTGCGATTATTATGGGTCCAGTTTGCACAAGTGGCTAAGTGTACCTTTAGGTGCAGGCTTACTTTTCGTAAAAAAAGACAAGATTTCGAAAATTCAACCCCTTCTGGCGCCAGGTAATTTAAATTTGACCAGTATCGCCTACCTGAACCACATCGGAACCCACCCTGTTGCTACAGATTTGACCGTTCTGGACTCCATTGCCTTCCAAGAAAAAATCGGTTCCAAGCGGAAGGAAGAACGTCTTCGGTTTATCCAAAAGTATTGGTCCGATCAAGTGCGAAATGTACCTGGTATTCGCGTCAATACACCTGAGGACCCTGCAAGGTGCTGCGGTATTGGAAATGTCTGGGTAGAAAAATATAGTCCTACAGACATGGGAAAAATTCTGATGGACAAATACAAAATTTTTACTGCACCAATCGATGGGGCTGGAGTACAAGGAGTACGGGTAAGTCCAAACATTTACACCAGTACAGCAGACTGCGATGTGCTGGTAGCGGCCTTGAAAGAAATGGCGCAATAAATACGAGAAAAATGGAACAAGGGGGCTAAGATCGAGTGGATTAGCCCCCTTTTTTTTATGAATTGTTAAAAAAAATAGGGATTTGTATAAGTTTTTGAAATAAACACTTGCAATTCATTGCAGGAGATACAACATTTGCAGCCTCAAATTATGGAAAACCAAATGCACAACGCCTCTTTTCAAGGCTTGTCTTCGACAAAGGCAGGATGTTTGTTGTTGTCCGCTATTTTTTTAGCTGCACGGTTGAGGCAGTCCTTTAGGGTTTAACCCTAGATTCATTTTGCATTCCTATGCGGAAAGCACACCTAGCGCATCCCTATTTTAGTTTAACCCATTTACTTGCAGCCCCATTTATTTGAGGACTGTATTTAAAATACGAATCGATGGAAGAATTAACATTCCTTATTCGAGTTGCCGACAGCTCTCACAAAGTATATGCAAACCAAATTGCTGCAGAGATGGAAGATTCTGCCAAGGCCAGAGGTACGGGTATTGCTAAAAGAAGTCCTGCTTACTTGGAAGCCAAAATGGAAGAAGGCAAAGCCGTCATTGCATTAACTAACGCAGGAAACTGGGCTGGATTCTGCTACATTGAAGCTTGGGGGCATGGAAAGTTTGTGGCCAATTCAGGCCTAATTGTTGCTCCTCAATACCGACAGTATGGCCTGGCACGAAAAATCAAACAAGAGGTATTCAAACTGAGCCAAGTGAAGTTTCCAGAATCAAAAATTTTTGGATTAACTACCGGTGCTGCAGTGATGAAAATCAATTCAGAACTAGGCTATGTCCCTGTTTCCTACTCCTCATTGACCGATGACGAGGAGTTTTGGAAAGGATGTCAAAGTTGTGTCAATTTTGAAATTTTGATGTCTAAAAAAAGACAAAACTGCTTGTGTACAGCCATGCTCTATGATCCCAATGCCAAAAAAAGCAAAACAGCAGACGAATAACTGAAAATACTCTAGAACTTAAAACCTATTTAAATCAATCTTTCACTAGTTGACCTTATGAAAAAAGTAGTTTTAGCCTATAGCGGTGGATTAGATACCACTTTTTGTGCCCTTCACCTTTCCAAGGATTTGGGACATGAAGTACATGCCGTATTGGTCAACACAGGTGGGTTCTCTGCGCAAGAATTGCAAGACGTTGAACAGCGCGCGCATGCCTTAGGCGTGGCCTCATTTCGCATTTTAGATGTAGTCCAAGATTACTACGAGCAAGTGATCCGATACTTAGTTTATGGCAATGTGCTCAAAAATGACACTTATCCCCTTTCCGTATCTGCCGAACGTATTGTACAAGCTAAATCCATTGCGGAATATGCCCTGTCTATAGGTGCACAAGCGGTAGCACATGGTTCCACAGGTGCAGGCAATGACCAGGTCCGATTTGACATGATTTTTCAAATCCTAGCTCCCGAAGTAGAAATCATCACTCCTATTCGTGACCTAAAACTGAGCCGGCAGGAAGAAATTGATTACCTCAAAAAGCATGGGGTATCCATGAACTTTGAAAAAGCGGCCTATTCAGTGAATAAAGGAATTTGGGGAACATCTGTAGGAGGAAAAGAAACCCTTACCTCTTTTGATTACCTTCCGGAATCAGCCTGGCCCACTCCCGTGACCGAACATGAGCCAAAAGAAGTAAAATTGACTTTTGTTCAAGGCCAGATTAAAGCTATTGACGGAGTATTCTATTCCAGTTCAGTCGATGCTATTTTGAAACTCCAAACCCTAGCTGCACCCTACGGAATAGGTAGAGATATCCACGTAGGTGATACCATCATCGGAATTAAAGGTCGTGTAGGCTTTGAAGCCGCTGCACCTGTAATTTTGATCAAAGCACACCAATTGATTGAAAAACATACCCTGACCAAGTGGCAGATGTATTGGAAAAAGCAGGTAGCCGAATTTTACGGCAACCATCTCCACGAAGGGCATTTCTTGGATCCTGTGATGCGCAATTTTGAAACGTTTCTGGAGAGCACTCAGGAACAGGTTTCGGGAGAAGTTCGCGTATTACTCCAGCCTTACCGGTTTACCCTATTGGGGATTACATCCGACCATGACCTCATGTCGGCCAAATTTGGCTCCTATGGAGAAATGAACAAAGGCTATACGGGTGAGGACGTCAAAGGATTTACGCGAATCTTGGGCAACCAAACCGCCATCTTCCACAAGGTGAAAAACTCAAATGACTAAGTTAAAAACAGCAGTAATCGGTGCCGCTGGCTACACAGGAGCCGAACTGGTACGCCTTCTAGTACATCATCCAGCATGCGAACTAGTTTGCCTCCATTCCAAAAGCCAAAATGGCAAACGAGTGGATGAAGTACATGGGGATTTGTTAGGGGAATGTGACCTCCGATTTACAGATGTTGTACCAACTACAGATCTAAATGCAGTATTTTTGTGCTTGCCACATG